>JAQGPD010000331.1 GCA_028293305.1 Verrucomicrobiales bacterium
CAACTGAAAAGGCACGAATCAGTGCGGAAGTTTACTGAATTGAACGTTCCCGCCGCCGGATCGCCTGCTTTCGGGGTGGGAATTCGACGGGTGGAGAATTTAATCCGGAAATTGGGGCTCGGCGGAAGCCCGGCTTTGTCCCTGAATTACTCCGGATCCACAAAGATAATCCGTTGCCGATGTGGCCTGCGAACCCGGAATGGTGCCGGGCTCAGGCTGCGGCGTGGGCCTTTTTGTGGCGGAGGTCGAGGATCAGGTTGTAGAGGGCCACGGAGGCGGGGAGGGCGTTTTGGATGATGCCCACGGAATCGTTTTTGCCGAAGATGAAATACATTGTGGTGAGTCCGGCTCCGATGAGCGAGATGATCCAGAACACGGTGGGCATGATGTTATGGCCGGTGCGTTTGCGGTAAACAGCCTGCACGACCCAGCGTAGGGCGAACATCAGGGCTCCGGTGTAACCCACCAGTTTCCACGGGTCCAAGGTGAGCTTTCCCCAATGCAGGAATGGCGTGTTCATCCACTCGTTGAATTGCTGCCAGAGACTCATGGGAAAAAAAGAATGGAGTCCGACGATGGGTCGGAAAAATCCGCCTCGATAGGGGCGACGAAGGGACGGAAGGCGGGAGGCGGGAGGCGGGAGGCCGGGGCTTCGCTCAGTTGCCGTTCACGACTTCGGTTCCGGCGGTGTCACCGGACCGCAGGAAGTGCATCAAGGGTTGCGGATAAACTCCGAAAATCAAGGTGGCGGCGATCAGGACCAGCATGGTGATTTTCGTCAAGGGGGCCAAAGCGATGGGTTCGACAGGCGTGGCGGCGGGCGGGTTCCAATACATGTTCCGCACGACTTTCAGATAGTAATAAAAACCGGCGGCGGCACCGATCACGGCAAAAATCAGCGGCAGCCAGAGCTGATGCGCGGCGGCGGCTCCGAACACGAAGAATTTGCCAAGGAATCCGACCGTCAGCGGAACGCCGGCGAGGGAGGCCATGGCGACCACGAGGGCAAAGGCCAGGAAAGGGGAGCGCTGATGCAGGCCATTGAAGGCGCTGAGGTCATCGCTTCCGGTCACGCGGCTCACCACGACCAGGACCGCAAAAGCCAGCAGGGTCATGCAGAGGTAGGCGGCCATGTAGAAGGCCACGATTTCCGAAGGCTGCATGCCGAAGCCACCGGTCCTGCCGCTCGCCAGGGCCAGCACCAAAAAGCCGGCGTGCGAAATGGAGGAGTAAGCCAGGAGGCGTTTGAAATTCGTTTGGGGAATGGCGGCCAGATTTCCAACCAGCAGGGTGGCGCAAGCAACGGCCAGCAGGATGGCGGTGGCATTGTGAGCCAGCGGCGCGGCGTAAAGGTAGGGCTGGATGAGGCGGGTGGTGACGATGATACCCGCCGCTTTGGAACCGACGGAAAGGAAGGCGGTGATGGGGGTCGGCGCGCCTTGATAGACGTCGGGGATCCAGAAATGCAGGGGAACCGCCCCGATTTTGAAGGCCAGCGCGACCAGGATCAGGGCGAAGGAGAACATGGCGGGCGCAGTGGCAATGGTGCCGGAACCGAGCTGAACGGCAATTTCATGCAGATTCGTCCGACCGGTGATCCCGTAAAGCCAGGTGAATCCATAAACGAGAAACCCGGTGCTGAGCGCGCCGAGGATGAGGTATTTCACCCCGGCTTCGAGGGAACCCACGTTCCGCCGCATGAAGGTGACCATGACGTAAAAGGAAATGGTGACCAGTTCCAAGCTGACGAAAATGCTGGTCAGGTCGATGGCGGAGGCCATCCACATCATGCCGGAGCAGATGAAAACGGGCAGGCAGAAAAATTCCCCCCAGGCGCCTCGTCCGCCGATGCGCGCGGTGAATTTTTCCAAAACCGGAATGTAGTCCAAACCGATGATGAGAACGAGGATCGTGCACAGGAGCGCGATGCCCTTGTAAGTCATCGCGAGCGAGTCCGCCGCGTAAAACTGCCAGAAGGGGGACGTCCCGCGCAGGGAGGTATTGACAAAAAAGAGCCCGACGAAGATGGCACCCAGCCCGAGGATGGCGAGATGGCCGACGAAACGTTTGTCACCGCCGGTGACGAACGCTTCCATCATGAGCAGGACGAGGCCGAGGATGACGACCGCAACTTCCAGATAATAAGCCGGCATTTTCTAAAGGATGGTCAAAAGTGGAAAGTTGAACAAAAAGGGCGGAGCGGAACGGGAGACGGGCGGGCGATCAGTTCAGGGCGGCAAGCGCCTGGGCGAACGGGCGGATGGCCTGCATGAGGAGTTCCGGGAAAAATCCGGTCGCCAGCAGGGCGGCCAGCAAAATGAGAATGGGTAGGCGCGTGAGCCAAGGCAGGTCCGTGGCGGTGGTGCAGACTTCCGCGGGCGATCCGAGGAACACTTTCCGGAAGGCGCGCAGCATGTAAACGGCGCTGATGACCACGCCCCAGAGCGCAAGAATGGTGGTAACCTGAAGCGGGCCGAGGTGGTCCGCTGGTTTTTCAGCAAAACCTCCGAAGAAGACCATGAGTTCCGCGGCAAAGTTGGCGAAGCCCGGAAGGCCGATGCTGGCAAAGGCGGCCATCCCGAAGGTGAGGCCCAGGAATGGCGCGTATTTGGCCAATCCGCCGAGCCGCGCGAGTTGGAGGGTGCCGGTTTTTTCCCGGATCAGGGAACACAGGGCGAAGAGCAGCGCGATGGAAATCCCGTGGGCGAACATCAGGAAAATCGCCCCGCCGTAGCCGGCGACCGTTCCGCTGGCGATGCCGAGGAAAACGTAGCCCATGTGCATCACGGAGGAATTGCCCAGCGTGAGGTCGAGTTCCTTCTGGGCGATGGTGACCAGGCCGATGAAAAGGATATTTCCGAGAAGCAGAACCAGCAGCAGATTTTGAATCCACTCCGCATGGAAGCCGGCGGGCAGCATGGGCACCGCCACGCGCAGCAGACCGTAAAGCCCGAATTTTTTCAAAACCCCGGCATGCAGCATGGCCGTGGGAGCCGGTGCGGAGGCGTAGGCGGGAGCGGCCCAGGAGTGGAAGGGGAAAAGGGAAATCAGAACGCCGAAGCCAAGCAGGATCGTGAGGTAAATCGGCTCCTGCGTGGCGGGGGCGATTTTAGGGGCGAGTTCCCGGAGTTCCGCCATGTCGAAGGTGGTGATGCCGGAGCCGCTGGCATTCACCACGAGGGCGGCCAGGCCGGCGAGGAGGACCAAGCTTCCGAGACCGAGGTAAATAGTGATTTTCCAAGCCGCTTCCCGGTTATCCCCGGTCCCGCGCATGCCGATCATGAGGAAGGTGGGGATGAGGGCGAGTTCGTGGAACGCGTAGAAGAAGAACAGGTCGGTGGCGACAAAGGCCCCCATGGCTCCGGCGGCGATCAGCAGGCTGCTGCTGTAATAAAGCGCTTCGCCCCCGGCTTTGACCGGACGCATGAGCACCGCAGCCAAGGTGACGAGGCTGGTGAGGACCACCATGATCAGACTCATGCCGTCGATGCCGACGTTGAATCCGATTTTCGGATTTTCCAAAACCATCCGTGCCGCGCTGAACTGGAATCCAGCGGCGTTGGGGTAGTCAAATTTCAGGAGAATCCACGCCGTGACGGCAAGATTGATCACAGCGGCCGCGAGGGCCGAAAGGCGGGCAGGAGCACCCGCCGCCATGGCCAATGCGGCAGCAAGCGGGACGAAAATCAGCAGATCGAGCGGACTCAAGCAGACGGGCGGTTGGAGAATAAATCAGCCCGGAAGCGGGCGATCCCATATTCAGGCGGGGACGGGGACCGGCAAGGGGATTTGTGAAAAATTTCACAAGCGCCAAGAAGGGAGCCCGGGCCTCCCGGCCCGGGTGTTTCCA
>JAQGPD010000332.1 GCA_028293305.1 Verrucomicrobiales bacterium
GGAGGCCGTCATCGGGAAAAGTCTCCTCGAGCCCCTGACCAAGGACCAAAAACACCGCCTCATCGCCCGCCTGGCCGACCTCTCGCCGCAACATCCCACCTGGATCGAGCAACGGCGCGCCACCACTCCCCTCGGGAAAAAAACCTGGCAGGAATGGCTGACGCGCGGGGTTTTCGATTCCGATGGCCGCCTGCTGGAGCTCCAGTCCATCGGTCGCGACATCACGCTGCTCAAGGAGTTGTCCCTCGCGATGGATGAGATTTCCCGCAGTCTTCTGACCATCCGCGGTCCGCGTTATTTCGAGCACGTCGTGCGCCACCTCTCCCGCGTCCTGGAAGCCGATGCCTGTTTTGCCGGCGAGTATCTCCATGCCGAAGCCCCCGACTCCGGGGAATCCCCGGCGGAAAATCCGACGCGGTTCCGCTTCCTCGCCATTTCCGTGGACGGCGCCCTGGAAAACCTTCCGACCATGGACCTCGCGGGCACGCCCCTCATGCAGGTCATGACGGACGGTTTCGTCTCCATTGGCAGCCAGGCCCGCTCCAAATTCCCGACCGCTCCTCTCATCCGCCGCACCAATGCCCAGAGTTTTGTCGCCGCCGCCATGCGCGACCACGACGGCAAATTGCTGGGTGCCGTGGGCGTGCTGTTTCGCCAACCGCTGGCCCAGACCAATTTTTACACCGGCTCCGTCCTCCGCCTCACCGCCGCCGTGGGCGCTTCCCGGATCCTGGAACAACGCGAAACCGCCCGCCGCAAAGCCCTGGAACTCCAGCTCCGCGAAGCCCAGAAAATGGACGCCATCGGCCAACTCGCCGGAGGCATCGCCCACGATTTCAATAATCTCCTGACCATTCTCGCCGGCCACGCCACCCTCCTCCAAAGCCTCCCGCTCCCCGCCGCCGCCGCGGAATCCGTGCGGGAAATCGCGGAAGGCACCACCCGCGCCGGCTCGCTCACCCGCCAGCTGCTCATGTTCAGCCGCCGCCAGGTCATGCAGTTCTCCGCGCACGATCTCAATGTCCTGACCAGGCAATCCGCCGCCGTCCTGACGAAAATCCTTCCTGCCGGAATCCACGTCCGCCTGGACCTGCACCCCACCCCGCTCTGGGTGGAGGCGGATCCCGGAATGCTGGAACAAGTCGTGCAGAATCTCGCCCACAATGCCCGCGACGCCATGCCCGGCGGAGGCATCCTGACACTTTCCACCACCCATGTGGAAGCCGCCCGCCAAACCGCGCTGACCGCCCTGCCTTTCGCCCGCCTCACCGTCACGGACACCGGCTGCGGCATCGCCCCGGACCACCTCGACCGCATTTTCGAACCCTTCTTCACCACCAAGGACGCCAGCCAGGGATCCGGCATCGGACTCTCCGCCGTCTATACCATCGTCGGGCAGCATCAAGGTTATATCAAAGCCGAGAGCACCCCTGGCATGGGCACCTCCATGCACGTTCTGCTCCCCCTCGCGGAAGCTCCCGCCCGCCTGGCGGACACTACCCGCCTGACCGCGCCCGCCCGCCTAACCGACCCTGTTTCCCGGACGCTTTCCCCACTGACACTTTCCCCCACGGCACCCCTCCCCCGCGAGGCTGCACTCCCGCCCGCCCGCCAAACCGTGCTGGTCGTTGAAGACGAAGCCCCCCTCCGCCTCCTCGTCCGCCGCGTGCTTGAGCAGGAAGGCTACCGCGTCGTGGACGCCGCCAGCGGGCGCCGCGCCATGGATTTTTCCCAGGAGGACGTCAGCTCCGCCAGACTCCTCATAACAGATCTCGTCATGCCCGAAGGCGTCAACGGCTGGGAAACCGCCGAACGCCTCCGCGCCCGGAATCCCGACCTCCGCGTCATCTACACCAGCGGCTACGACGCCTCCACCGCCGGCCAAACCGTCCACCTCGCCCCCGGCTCCGGCTTCCTGCCAAAACCCTGGCAATGCGCCGACCTCGCCGTCAACGTCCGCTCCCTCCTGGACACCTGATCGCAGAAAATCAGCCGGGCCCCCCGCCCCCAGCCAAACAAGCCCCACCGCCTACCGGTCCCAGTTCCTCCCGGTCCAGTTCCTCCCAGTCCAGTTAGTCGTTCTGGTCCCTTCCGTCCCTTTGGTCCCTTTGGTCCTTTTTGTCCTTTTTGTCCCTTCGGTGGCCTCACCCGGTCACTTCCCGGTCAGCCAGTTCCCCCGCACAAAAACCAAAAAAATAACTTTGACGAATCCCCAGCATTCCACTACATACCAACCAGTCCGTATGTCCAAAAAACCCGCCACCCCCCCCCCGCGCAACCCCGCCGAAACCCGGCGCCGGTTGGTCGAGGCCACGGTCGGGCTCATTCTGAAACAAGGCTACTCCGCGACCTCCGTGGACCAAATCTGCTCCGCCGCCAGCCTGACCAAAGGCAGCTTCTTCCACCACTTCGACAGCAAGGAAGCCATCGGCCTCGCCGCCGCCGATTGGTGGGGTGAAATGGGCACTGCCCTCTACGCCGCCGCCTGGGCCGACCCCGCGCTCGACCCTCTGGACCAGCTCCACCGCTTTTTCGATATCATGATAGGATCCACCGAACGCGTGGACACCGGACCCTGCACCTGCGTCGTCGGCATGCTCTCCCAGGAAATGTCAGGAACCAGCCCCGATCTCCGCGCCGCCTGCACGCGCCACCTTGAGGACTGGACCCGGAACACCGCCGCCATGCTCCGCGCCGCCAAGGAAAAATACCCCGTCACGCGCGACTTCGACCCGGAGGAAACCGCCTGGTTTTTGAACTGTCTCTGGCAGGGTTCCATGCTCATCGGAAAAACCCGCAACACCCCTGAAATGATCCGCGCCAACCTCCGTCAGGCCCGAGCCTGGGTGGATGGGCTGTTCATCACCACGGCTTCCTGACACCCGCCCAGCCAGCAGTCGAAGTTCTGCAATCCGTTTATTTACAACGTCTTCCATTCCCTCTATTCTCCCTCCCCCCCCGCTCTCATTCCATGAAAAAGGAACCCTGTGCCCAGCCATCCCCCACTGGAAGCCGGCATGGCCTATCAGAAAAAGACGGAAGGCCAGGGCCGGACAGAGCTTCACCGCACCCCACAACCGGCGCAAGCCCCGCGGTTCATCCGGCCGGAAGCGGACCTGAAAACCCCAGCCGCCGCCGCGCGGCCTGACATTTCCCCCCGGCCCCAGCGTTTCATCCACTAACCATCCTTCGTCATGTTATCCATAGTCCTCGCCGCCCTCGGATTCCTCCTCGTCATCCTGCTCGCCGCCATCGCCACCCGGCCCGCAGCCTTCCGTTATACGCGCAGCACCACCATCAACGCCGGGTCCGCCTTGCTCTTCGACAAGATCAACGATCTCAAAAAATTCCAAACCTGGAATCCCTGGGCGAGCGTCGATCCCTCCTGCAAAATGACCTTCGAAGGCCCGCCCGCCGGCGTCGGCTCCTCCTACACCTGGTCCGGCAACAAGGAGGTCGGTGAAGGCACCATGACCATCACGGAGTCAAAACCAAACGAACTCGTCCGCGCCCGCATGGACTTCCGCAAACCCTTCGCCGCCACCAACACCGTGGAATTCACCTTCGATCCGGACGGTGCCGGAACCCGCGTCACTTGGAGCATGTTCGGACCAAACACCTTCATGGGCAAAGCCGTGGGCCTCTTCATCGACTGCGATAAAATGTGTGGCGACCAATTCTCAAAAGGCCTCGCCTCCCTCAAGGCGGAATCCGAAACCCCGGTGGCGCCCTGACAACTTTCCGGCCGGATCCTAACCATCACCGCTTCTCCATATGATCTCCCCGCCCGTCACCATCACCACCACCGCCCAACCCGCCGCCGTCATCCGCCTGACGATCCCGCGTGACCAAATCCAACACGTGATGGGCCCCGCCATCCAGGAGGTCATGCAGGCCGTGGCCATCCAAAACCTCACCCCCGCCGGGCCCGTGTTTTCGCGGCACTTCGATATGCAGCCTGACACATTCGACTTCGAAGTCGGCGTGCCCATCCAAGGCGAATTCACCCCCGTCGGCCGGGCTTATCCCAGCGAGCTTCCCGCCGCCACGGTTCTCCAGACCGTTTATTCCGGACCCTATGAAGGCCTCGGCGAAGGTTGGGAAGAGTTCATGGGCTGGATCGGCGACCAAGGCCACATCACCGCCAACGGCCTCTGGGAACGTTATGTCACCGGCCCGGAAACCAGCCCCGACCCCGCCGACTGGCGCACTGAGTTGAACAAACCCCTCCCCGCCTGACATTTCCAACGCGCCGCTCCATCCGCTTCCTTCCAAATAATAACTATTCCCAATAACATGTCATTTGATGCCCCCGTCAACTCCCCCCTATCGGAAC
>JAQGPD010000446.1 GCA_028293305.1 Verrucomicrobiales bacterium
AAGTGGGAAAGCGGTCAATTCCTGGCGCGGGGGAGGGGCGGAAGAATCCTGATGTTTTGGGGGTTGAGTTTTAAGTATTGGGGGGGCATGATGCCCGTTCCCGGAATTTTTTGTCCCTCTTATTTTAATACGCCATGCCGTCCCGCGCCAAGCCTTTGCCAGCAGCTGCCGAGTCCGGGGAAGTGTCGTTTGAAGAAGCGATGGGGGAGCTGGAGGAGATCATCGAGGCCTTGGACGGGAGTCCGGCCGGGTTGGATGAATTGGTGGCCAAGTATGAGCGCGGGATGGGGTTGCTGGCGCGGTGCCAGAAGCAGTTGGATGGCGCTCAGCTCCGGATTGAACAAATTGTGCGGCGCGCCGAAGGTGCGCCTGAAATCACTTCCATGACCCCTGCGGCGGCGGGTGTCCCGGCGCCTGTCGCGGGGACTTCGCAGGCGCCGTCCCCCCCTACTCCAGATGATGAAATCCGACTCTTTTAGCCCCGACGATTTACCGGAGATCCACTCCCCGGCCGATGTGAAGCGCCTGACGGAAAAGCAGCTCATGCTTTTGCCCGCCAAGGTGCGGAAAGATTTGATCGAGACCCTGGCAAACACCGGCGGCCACCTCGGACCGAACCTTGGCGTCGTGGAACTGACCATTGCCCTGCATCGGGTCTTTGACTCGCCGAAGGACAAGTTTATATTTGATGTCAGCCATCAGGGCTATGTGCATAAAATGCTGACCGGCCGCTGGGACCGCCTGTCCACCATGCGTCAGTATGAAGGCTTGAACGGCTTTTTGCTGCGGACGGAAAGCGAGCATGATTGTTATGGCGCCGGGCATGCAGGCACGGCCATGAGCGCGGCCCTGGGCTTTGCGGTGGCGCGGGATTTGAATGGCACGGATGAAAATGTCATCTGTGTGGCGGGCGATGCGGCATTCACCTGCGGGCCGACCTTTGAAGCGCTGAACAATGTGGCCTCCTCCACCAAACGCTTCATCACCGTCCTCAACGACAACGAGTGGTCGATCGATAAAAACGTGGGAGCCATTGCTCGATATTTCACCGCGCTTTCCACCAATAGCGCCTATGCCCACCTGCATGACAAGGCGGCGCAGTTTGTGGAAAAAATCGGCGGCAAGGCCATGCGGAAACTGGCCAGCAAGGTCGAAGGCAGCGCCAAGAACCTGATTCTGCCGAGCGTGATTTTCGAGGAATTCGGAATGCGTTATTACGGCCCGATCGATGGGCATAACCTGCCGCTCCTGGTCAAGACTTTCGAGTTTTTGAAAACGCAGAATGATCCCGTCATTCTGCATATCATCACGGAAAAAGGCCGTGGGTATGAGCCCGCCCTGGCAAATCCCGGCAAGTTCCACGGCTTGGGCACCTATCAAATCGAGACGGGCGAAACCGAGGCCAGCCCCACGCCGACCTGCTCCCAGATTTTCGCGGAATCCCTGGTGAAATTTGCCCGTCAGGACAAAAAAATCACCGCCATCACCGCCGCCATGCCCGGGGGCACCGGACTGGGCCACTTTAAAAAGGAAATCCCCGAGAGGTATTTCGACGTCGGCATCGCGGAGGAGCATGCGGCCTTGTTTGCCTGCGGTTTGGCGGCGCAGGGATTGCGTCCGTTTTTGGCGATTTACAGCACCTTCATGCAGCGGGCTTATGACATGATCATTCATGACATGGCGCTGCAAAAACTGCCGGTCCGCCTGTGCATGGACCGCGGCGGCCTGAGCGGCGACGACGGCCCGACGCACCATGGGCTGTTTGATATCGGTTACCTGCGGCACGTGCCGGGTCTCATCCACATGCAGCCGAAGGATGAGGATGAATTCGTGGATATGTTATGGACCATGGCGCATTATGAAGCCGGTCCCACCGCTATCCGTTATCCCCGCGGCGCCATCACCGGAAAAGCAGTGAAGGCCGAGCCGCAATTGTTGGAAATCGGCACTGCGGAAGTCGTGGCCGACGGCACGGATGTGGCTTTGATAGGATTGGGCAATATGTTCAGTGTGGCCGAGCAGGCGAAAGCAAAACTGGAGGCCCTGGGCTATTCCGTGGCTTTGATCAACCCCCGCTGGATCAAGCCCTTGGACATGGCCGTGCTGGAACGTTATGCGAAACGCTGCCGGGTTTTGTGCACCTTGGAGGACCATGTGCTGCATAACGGATTCGGATGCGGGGTCATTGAGCACCTGCATGGCGCCGGGCTGCACACTCCGGTGGAGCGCCTGGGCTGGCCGGACGAATTCGTGGAGCACGGCACGCCGGCGATCCTGCGGGCGAAGCACGGCATGACGGTCGAGGATTGTGTGAAAAAAGTCCTGAAACATCTCGAAGGACGCACGCCGGTGGCCACGGCGGCGGCGGCGATGGTGTGAGTTCTGCTTGCCGGTCGAACTGACAAAAGCTTTCCGAGATGTCCGAATTTTTAAAATCAAAAGCGTCGGCCGCAGCGGCCGGCGGGGGTGGTGCGGGGTTCTCATTGTGGCTGGATCCGGAAAGCTGGCCGGTGCCGCCGCTGAAGCTTCCGGGCCGGGGGTTCAGTGTCTGGCAGGATCCCGCGCGCTGGCCGAAGGTGGCGCTGCGCCTGCCTGGACGGGGTTTCACGGTTTGGACGCAGGAAGCGGCCTGGCCGAAATCGCGCATCCAGGTGCCCGGCGCGGGCCACACCCTATGGCTGAAGCCGGAATCCTGGCCGAAATTGATTTTGAAGGAAGTTCCCGCCGCGTCGCACGTAGAAGCCGGAGTGCCTGCCGCGCCGGCGGTGGGTGCGGAGACATCCCTGCCGACGGTGACGGAGAATGATCTGGAAACCTTGGAACCCAAGGCAGCCACGGAAAATTCAACGGTGCCGGAAACAGTGATTGCCTTCCCCGCAGCGGCGTCGGCTTCATCGGTTTCCCCGGTGCGGGCCGACCCTTCGCCGACAACGGAGCCCGGCCCCGTGTCTCCGGTGATCCTCGCTTCCGAAAGGAAACTGGAGCCGGAGACGAATAAAATTGTGACCGGGGTCTTTCCCCCCTCTGCTTCCATGCCTTTAAAAGTTACTCAGAATAAAGCCTTCACCCTCTGGACCAAACCCGGACAGGTGCAGCCGGTCGCGATGAAAAATGGCCTGACCGCCGCGCAGTTCGCCGCTCTCGGTGCCCCGGTCGGGACGTCTCCTTCGGCTGCAAACGGGTCGACTGTTGCCGTGGCCCCGTCCGCTGCTGCGATCGGTCCGGCTCCGGCTGCGCGCGTCGCTGCGCGTGAAACCGCGCCGGTGCGTTCCGGTTTGTCCCTCGACCGCTGGCTGCCGCTTGGTGCCGGATTGGTGGCGATCATGGGTTTGAATGCGCTGATCAGCGCCGGGGAGTCCCGGAAAGCGGCGGTGGGGTCGGCGGAAATTGCCGGGATGAACCAGCAGGTGGCCGAAGTTTCGAAGGGCTTGGCCAGCATGAAGGAGCGTAGTTCGGCCGAGTTGACCGCATTCAACGAAAAAACCGCCGCGCTCGAAACGCAGGCGGTGGCCTTGAAGCAACAGAAGGACTTGCTGGTCACCGACTTGGCGAAAGCCTTGGAGGCAGCCCGGCGCACTGAGGCGCGGCTTGCGGAGCAGGATGCCCTCATCACCCACATGACTTCCGAGGTGGAAGCCGCCAAACTTCAAGCTTCCAAATCCGTCACCGAAGCTGATTCCAAGGTCGTCAGCGCCACCGAGGAGGCGTCCAGGGTGAAACGCGAATCCGGCGCTGAAGTGACCCAACTCCGCGAGGCCCTCGCCCGCGTGGAAGCGGAAAAAGCCGCCGCCATCAAGGCCGCCGCTGAAGCCGCGACCGCTCTGAACGAAGCCAAAACCATGCTGGAATCCGCGCCGAAGGCTCCTTGAGTTTCCGGCGCCGGACCTTGGCGATGCGGCCGCACCCCTTCCCCGCAATGGCCTTTGCGGGCTCAGGAAAAGGGGCCGGTTCAATCCGCGGAGTCGTTTTCACCAGCGAATCGCGCGTCGCCGCCGCATAATCGATGTTCATGCGGGCCAGGCGCAGGGGCCCGCCGGATGATTGCGGTGTCGCCGTGTCGATGCCGCGCACGAAAAGCCTATGCCCGCCGTCTGGGGCCATGCCGGGCAGCACCCATCAGTCTGCGGGTCCCGCCGGTCGGGCGCTGGCAGGGATCCGCGTCCGCGCCGGAGCTCCATGAAGATTTTCCATCCCCGTGACCCGCACGGCATTGGCTGAGAAGGCCAACGGCTTCCCAAGGCACCCGTGATCTTCTTATGTGTGGGACTGTATTTGTAGAATGATAGATTTCTAACACCAAGTCTGCTTGTTGTGTTCAAATGATTTCTATATTTTGGTTGAGTTGGCGCGAATGCTGTGCATAAGAACACTTATAAACTGTTCGTAAACCAATATACATTGTGAAAATAACCTTCTTTCCCTTCTTTTCCTTGTCCATTGGCCTGGCCCCCTTGGCAGGACAAGCGGCGACCATCAATTCCGCGGCTTCCGGCACTTGGGCGTCTACGTCGAGTTGGGCCGGCGGGGTGCAGCCGAAGACCGGTGTGGGTGACACGGCGAATATCGGCACCGGACACACCATCATATACACCACCGCCACCCCCACCGCCGGTCTCACCGGACCTGTCAGCGCTGACTTCGGTGTGGGTAATAGCAACACCATCAACATCAACGGCGGCGTTTTGAGTCAGTTGGACACTGCCTCGTGGCTGCGCATCGGGCACGGCGGCGTGGGCACTTTGAACATCAATGATGGTCGGTTCCATGTGACGGATGGCACAGCAGATGTCGGAAACAGCGCGGACCGTCTCATGGTCGGCGTGGAAACGAATGGGAATGGCATCATCAACGTCGGGGACAACACGGGTGCCGCCGGCTCTGCCGTCATGAATCTGCGTGATCGCGTGGACGGCACCGCCAACACGGGTGCCTTCAACATGAATTTGGGCCGCACGACCAACACCTTTGGCACGGTCACGATTAATTCCGATGGACTGCTGCAAGGGGACACCCGCACTTATTCGGGCGCGACGGTCGTCAACAACCCCGCTATCCGCGTCGGCCAGGCCAGTTCCACCACTCAAAGTGTGCTCCGCGTCAATGGCGGCGGCCAATTCAATGCCCGGGGCAACGTCGAAGCGGGGGCTCTCGCCGGGGCGCAGGGGCTCATCCACATTACCGGAACCAGTGCGCGCATGGACATGAGTCATGGCGAGCTCACTCTGGGTTACGCCGGCACCGGGGCCATGACGGTGGAAAACGGCGGCGTTTTCTCAAGATCCAACACCACAGCCATGCGGGCGGACCTCTATGTCGGCCGGAGCGCCAGTGGAGTAGGCACCCTCACTGTCGGCAATGGCGGCACTTTCCGCCGGGAATCCGGAAGCAATGTGGGCGATATGAGGATTGGCTTTGATGGCCGCGGCACCATGAATGTGGAAACGGGCGGACTCTATCGCAACGAATCCGGCAACGGCGACTTTCTGGGAGTGAACACCGGCAGCCAGGGCACCATCAACGTCAATGGCGGCACATACGAAATCACCACCCTGGCCATCCTCAACATCGGGGTCAACGGCACCGGGACCTTCCGCCAGACTGCGGGCAGCAGCCAGGCCAGCAGCGTCCGACTGGGCGTGACCAACGGCAGCGGCACTTTGGATCTCCAGGGAGGCACCTTTACCGTCCGCACCCAACTTTATGTAGGAGGCGACATCGTCACCGCCCCGGGCACTGGCTCCGGCCTCGTCACCCAGAGCGGCGGCAACATGGTAGTCAACGGCACCTTTTCCGTCGGCCTCGCTCCCACGCATACCGGCACCTACACCATGACTGCGGGCACCATGGCCATCACTCCCTCCGTCACCTCCGCCGGGGATGGCACCGTAGGGGAATCAGGCACCGGTGTCTTCACCATTTCGCCCGGAGCCACCGTCACTCAATCCACCGGAGGACAATTCTTTGTGGGCCGGAATAACGGTTCCTCGGGCACCCTCATCGTGGATGGAACGTTTGAGAAATCCGGGAGCACCCTGCCTATCCGGGTGGGAAATGGCAACTCCTCCGGCACCGACAACACCGATGGCACCGGCTTGCTGGGCGGCACCGGCACGATCACCTCCGACGTCGGGATCAGGATCGGCTCCAAAGGCACCATCACCGGCGGGCTCTCAACCAACATCGGGAAT
>JAQGPD010000532.1 GCA_028293305.1 Verrucomicrobiales bacterium
GTCGCCGCCGGACTGTGTGAGGGCGGGGAAATCCGGTCAGCGGAGGCGGAGTGAGGGGCGCGGCGGAGCAGCCAGGCGTTATGGGCGCCGGAGGTGGCCGTCCAACCGGGCTCGAGGATCAGAGTGCTGAAATGATCCTGAATGACCAGGGGCCGGTCCGGCGCGGGATGGGTCGGAGTGCGGGGAAAAGTCTCCGGTTCGACCGGCGCTTCGGGCGGGGCGGCCATGACGCGGAGGGACACGATTTCCACTCCGCGATGGGGCGGCGGCGGGTAGCCGTAAAGTTGTTGGAAACGTTCCGCGAAGGCGGCGGGGAGTTCTCCGGGCGAGTCGAAATTAATAGTTAGGGAGGTTTCCTGTCCTTGGAGCCGGAGGTCCGCGAGGCGTTGGTGGATGAGCGCTCCGGAACCGGGAAATGTTGTCAGGGTCTCCGATTCCAGATTTGTCAGGACATCAACCAGCCACTCGGCATCGCCCAGCGGACGGAGCAGTTGTCTTTGGCCGAAACGTTCCGGTCGGCTGGCGGCGGCTCCGGCCGCGCTGAGCAATCCGGCGTCGGCGGGGATGAGGATTTGGGAAATGCCGAGTTCCTCCGCGATGGCGCAGGCGTGCTGGGGTCCGGCGCCGCCGAACGCCAGGAGCGTGTAGCCCGTGGGGTCGCAGCCGTCGCGGACGGAGATGGAGCGCAGCGCTTCCGCCATGCGGCCGATGGCGATTTGCAGCAGGCCGGTCAGGAGCGCGTGATCGTCGGCGGGCAGGGGCAGATCCTGTTCCCGCATGGCCTTTTTCAAATCTGTCAGGGCCTCGCGCGCCGGGGCCGTCAGCAGGGGGATTGACGCGCGCGCCGGGTCCAGCCGGCCGAGGAGAAGGTTCACATCCGTCAGCGTGAGCGGTCCGCCGCGCCCATAACAAGCCGGCCCGGGATCAGCCCCGGCGCTGCGCGGGCCGACGGTCAGGGCGCCCGCCACGACCGAGCAGATGGAGCCGCCGCCGGCCGCCACGGTTTCGATTCGCAGCGAGGGCGCCAGGATGGTGGATTGGCCGAGTTTTTGCTCGAATTGATAGAGGAAATGGCCTTCCCACCGTGCAACGTCGGTGCTGGTGCCTCCCATGTCCAATGTCAGGATCCGGGCGGGCGATGGACAGTCTGTTTTTGTCAGGAAATCCGCGGCTCCGGCTTCCGCTGCATGAATGGCCGCCAAGCCCGACGCCGCCTTTTTCGCGGCGGCGGCACTGCCCGCGACGCCCCCCGCCGGGCCGCTCAGCAGGCTGTCCTTGGCGTGGAAATTGTCAGGATCCGCCAGGCCTCCCGCGCTGGTCAGGCAATGGAATTGGCGGCACTCGGGACCCAGCGCGCGGCGGACGTTTTTCACAAACCCGTGAATGACCGGAGCGAGGGCGGCATCCACGACCGCGGTGGAGGCGCGGGGCAGGAGACGGACTTGGGGCGAGAGTTCAGAACTCAGGGAGATGGTGCTGAAACCGGCGGCGGCGAGGACGTCGCGGACGGCGATTTCATGGGCAGGATTGAGATCGCTGTGCGCCAGCGCCACGGCGGCGGTGCGCACGCCTTCGCGCACCAGGGCCTCCGCCTGAAGTGTCAGGGCGGCGGCGTTGAATGATGTCAGGACTTTGCCGGCCGCATCCAGGCGCTCGTCCACCTCGATGGTGTGGTGGTGCAGCGGTGGATCCCGGTGATGTTGGAGCGCGAACAAATCCGGGCGCCTTTGATCGCGGATCACCAGCAGATCGCGGAATCCCCTGGTCACAAAAAAAGCGGCGCGGGCCCCTTGGTTTTCAAGCAGCGCATTGGTCGCCAGCGTGGTGGCCAGGCGGAACCGATGCGGGGGAAAGGGCTGACCCGGGGGCGTGCGGGTGAGCAGTCGCGCGCCGGTGATGGGCGCGGGTTCGCCGGTGTCCAATTCCAGAAAACATCCCGCGGGCAGGGAGGCGGGCAGGGAGTTTGGAAATGTCAGGACGCCGTTGGCGGAATGGATGGCGACTCCGGACCAGGAAGCGGCGATCGAGGTCCTATTTGAAATTCCGTTGGAGTGAGGCGGGTCTGGGAGGAAGAGCGAGGCGTTCCAGTTTTTGAAAAAATCGACGGGATAGTCAGCGTGTGTTTCCAACGCCAGTGCGTGGGTTCCGTTAAGTTTGGCGGAGGTCCGCAGGCGGCCGCTGGACAACAATTTCACCCGATGCCGCCGACCGTCCGGGTCCGTCGCGCAGCAATCGGTGAAAGTGCCTCCGCGATCGGCGGCGATGAGCCAGAGCCCGTCCCCGGGAGGCTGCCGGCCGCATGGTCCGGGATTCGTGTTTGGAGGTTGTGGGTCCTGCGACGCGGGCATGGGGGTGCGGAGGCTATGTCAGCGAGGAAGTGAAGCGGACCTGCGCCTTGAAACGGCGGAGGGACAGGTCCGCTGTGCCCCGGGAGCACACAGCGGAAAAGGTGCCTGGGGTGCCAGGATTACTGAAGGGTCTGCAGCCAGCCGACTTCCACGAGGGAATCCTGATAGACGTCGTTGATTTCCTTGGGGTAGATTTTTCCGGCGGAGGCGAGCCATTCCTCGGCGTCCTCCTTGTTATCCTTGGCGAAGGAAGCGGCGGCTTTGGCGAAATAATAAGCCGGGGAGTCGTGGTCGTATTGGTCGAATTTATCGATCTTGGCTATGGCTTCGTCGGTTTTCTTTTCCTGAAGCTGACAAATGAAAATCTTGAATTCCATCAGGCGCCGGGTGCCGGGATCGGGGATTTTTCCGGTGGCGAGGAGGTCGGAGAATTCCTTTTCGGCGACAGCCCATTTTTTCTCCACAAAGTTGATTTCGGCGAGGTTGAAGCGGGGGTGGAAATTTTCCGCCGCCTGGCCTTTGGTCAGTTGGATGGCTTTTTCGAATTCCGCGCGGGCGGCTTTGAAATCGCGCATCTTGGTGTAGACGGCGCCGCGCATGTTGCTGACGATGTGGAACTCACCGGTGAGGGCCTCCACTTCGTTGAGGCGCTCAAGGGATTCCTGAAGACGGACGCCGCGCATGTAGGTGGAGACTTCGGCGATGCCTTTGGAGGCGGCGGCGCGTTGTTCCGGGGTGAGTTTTTCCAAGCCAGGAAGGATTTGCACGGGGGCGGCGGCCGGAGCGGCGGCTTTTCCCGCGCCGGGGATAGCGGCCGGGGTGGGAGCGGGATCCAGTTTCACCTTGGCATCGTCGAGCGCGTCCTTGTCCTGGAGGTCGATCTTGGGGTCCGCTGCCGGAGCGGCGGGGGCGGCCTGGCTGAAGGCGGAAGTGGGGAGGCAGGCGGCGGCGAGGGCGATGGCCCCGGCGCGGGCGAGAGGATGGAGGGTCATGGGAGTGAAGGAATTAGGCTGGAAAAGAGAAGGGAACTTAGCGAAAGCGGCGCGCTTGTCAAAATCTGTCCTGGGAACCGGAGCCGCGATGGGCGGGCGGGGTGGCTGCAGCGTAGCTGGCTGGGTGCGGCATCGGATTGAATGTGCCGGTTTGAGTGGAAAAAGCGGTGTTTGTTTCAAAAGCCCAGGAGGTCAGTCGGGATCGGGGGTGGTTTGCTGCGGGGCGGTGCCGAGGTATTGGTCCCGGAGGCCGGCCAGGGTTTCCAGCATGAATTCCGCTTCCTCGCGGAGGACGGGATCGAGGCTGGAGGCGGCCCTGTTGTGGCGTTGGTAGAGCTTGGAAAGGCGGGCGCGGATTTCCTCCGGGGTCATCGAGGAGGAGACGCCGCAGAGTTGTTCCGGGGAAAGATTTGCGGCGGAAAGCGGGATGGGGCTGGACTCCTGCTGCCAACGGGCTTTGGCGGAGGGGGTGGGGGGCGCGGTTGCGCTGGCGCTGGAGGAAGGAGCCGGGGAGTTGGAAGCGGCTGAAGAACCGGTTTCCGGGGCGGATACGGGAGCGGTCTTGACGAGGGAGGCCGAGGCTCCGGGAACGGGGATGGAGAGGCGGGGGGCTTTCGGCTTGCTTCCGAAAAGACGTGATAGGGCTTTGAACATGGCGGGACGGGAGGGGCGGCGAAGGTTGGAGTCGGAGCGGGCGGAAGGATGCTATTCGATGCGGATATTTTCGAACTCGGCGCGTTTGGCCGCGACTTCCGCTTCGTCGAGGACGCCCTCGCCTTGATAGGAAATGGCGACGGCGGTGACGATGCCGGTTTGTTCATCCTTGATCGTGGCCTTCACGCGTTGGTTGAGATCATAGGCATAGGTCACGGTGATTTCGCAGCCGGCGGGGCGGTTGGGCGGGACCTCCAAAATCAGGCGGCCTATCACATCCACATAGCGCGGGTCCGAGTCCTCGCCCTGGGTGATTTCCACCTCGATGCGTTGTTCGTTGTCCTCGGAGGTGACATAAGTTTGGCTTTGTTCGCAGGGGATGGGGGTGTTTTTGGGAATGACGATGGAATTCGCATACACCTCCGCGCCGGTGGCGGCGTCCTCGAGAATGGCCAGGGTGCCATAGCTGTGATTGCAGACCTCGGAGACGCGCGCGCCTTTCATGGCGAAAAGAGAAGCGCCCAGGGCCACGCATTCGTCGACATTTCCGCAGGAGGTGGGTTCGAATCCGAAGAAATCCCGGAGGATCTGGCGGACGCGGGGAATGCGCGTGCTGCCTCCCACGAGGGCGACGTGGTCGATGTCCTTGGTGGTCATGCCCGCGGAGGCGATGGCCTGTTCCACGAGCATGAGGGTGCGTGTCAGCAGGCGGCCGATGGCTTCCTCATAAACGTCGCGGGTCAGCTCGATTCTTGTCAGGCCGCCGACTTCGTTGCCCACGGTGTCCGTGACCTGCCGGAGCTTGGATAACATTTTTTTCATGTCCTCGCCGCTTTGCAGAACGCGGCGGCGCTGGCTCTCGTTTTCATACAGCGCGACCCCGTGCTCCGCTTGATAGGCGGCGGCGATGACATCGAGGAGGCGTTCGTCGAAATTCGCACCGCCGAGGCGCCGGGCTCCCTCGCTGGTCAGGCAGCGGATGTCCGTGCCGGAGACTTCCAGGATGGTCACGTCCAGGGTGCCGCCGCCCAGATCGTAAACGAGGATGCGGCCCTGGAGATTTTGAGTGTGCGCATAATATAATGCGGCGGCGGTGGGCTCGTTGACGATCCGCGTGACATTGAGGCCGGCGATGGTGCCGGCGGCGATGGTGGCTTTGCGGGCCAGTTCGTTGAAATTCGCGGGCACGGTGATAACAACATCCTTGATCTCGCCGATGAGCTTCGAGCAATCACGCCGGAGTTTGGCGAGGATGAGCGCGGAGATTTCCGTGGGGGTCCACTTCCTGCCGTCGATGGTGACGGTGTGGTGCGGGTTGTCCATCTGCTGTTTGATCAGATGCACCGTGCGGTCAGGATCCCCGCCATCGCGCGCCGAG
>JAQGPD010000533.1 GCA_028293305.1 Verrucomicrobiales bacterium
AATTGGTTTTAGGGGATCCCGCGACCGGGCAGGCCACCTCGGGATTTTATGAACCCGTGCAGGCGACGGTTCTGGCTAATACGGACCACACCATCCGGGGTTTTGGCTTCATCGGGAATCGCAGCTATGACTCCGGCTTGATCCTGCAAAACTCCGGTCTCGTCATGGCGGATGTATCCGGCCGCACCCTCGACGCTTATCTCCGGGAGATTACCAATCAAGGCGGGACGTTCCGCGCCAAGGACGGCGCCACACTGAATTTCCAGGTGCGTGGCGGAATCAACAACACCGGCGGCATCATAGAAGCGGTGGGCGGCACGGTGGCTTTTTCAGGCGCACGGGTGACCAATGGGATCCTTCGCAACAACGCGGGAACGTTCAATCTATCCAACGCCATGCTCGTAAACAGTGGCGATGGGCTCACGCTGCAGGGGACACATCCTTTCACCGTGGACTCGAACAAGGTGGCCGGACTGGTGGGCAATATTGTCAACGAAGGCACCATTCATCTGCGTCCGTCAGGCTCGACGCGAGCCATCCTGGCCATTGGTCTGCCAGGGACGCTGAGCAATTCCATCACCGGTGGCGGTGAGATTGTGATGGGAGATGCCTCGCTGCCAGGAGCGAATGATCCGAGGATCCGGAATGGCGACCAGGCTTACAACAATGTGGCACTGACATTGAATGATCAAACCCTGCGGGGATTCGGCGTGATTGGCTTCAATGAAGGTGATGGAAGGGAAATGCTTCTGACGAACAACGGAAACATCCGCGCGGATGTCAGCGGCAGAGCGTTGGCCTTTGTTCCGAAAACATTGACCAACTCCCCTGGCAAATTCATTCGAGCCACGGGCGGAGGCGATCTCTATTTCAACCCTGTCACACTAACGAACACTGGAGCGACCCTGCGCGCTGAGAATGGTTCCAAGGCGGCGTTCGACGGCAACATGGTCCTGATCGGAGGCACGGTGGAAACGCAAGCCGGTGGCACCATGGAATTTCTTAGGCAGTTCACCGCGCAGGGCGGCGTGGAATTTGCCAATTCCGGCACGGCACTTTTTGGGTCCGGCAATGGAAATGTGACCTTTGAAGGGTTGGCGAATGGCGGGACTACTTTCAACAACACCGGCACCGGCACGATCCGCAAAACAGGGAACGGCGATTATACGCTGCGGACGGTTTTGACCTCCAGCGGTGCAATCTCGGTGGAAAACGGGATCTTGAGGAACATGGGAGGAGGGGCGATCACTGGCGGATCCCACACGGTGGCGGCCGGGACTAACCTGACCTTTCAAAATGCTCCAGGCTATGTCTTCTCCGGCGAGAACGTCTTCAATGGAGCGGGCGTCAACTGGTTCGCCGATGGCGTGCCGATCACGCTGGCCAATGCCGCGACCAAATTGGTGGTGGAAAATCTCAACTTCAATACCGCCTCCCTGACAGGTCCTGGTTTGCTATCGCACGTCGGAAACCTGGGGTTCTATGAAAACAGCACTAACACCATTTCAGGCCCGCGCATCCATACCGCATTCGGCGCCACGGCTTCCATCGAGATTGGCGACAGAGCGATCACGTTGTCGAATTCGTCCAGCTGGGAGAATGAAGGAAGGGTCACCTTCCGACGTTATGGAAATCCACGTATCTCCGGCGACAACGGCACCTTCTTTGACAACACTTCATCCGGCATTTTGACGGTGGACAAGCTCAACGGTGCTTATGGGGTCATGGACATTCCGTCCGCCAACAAAGGCCAGATCAACGTGGTGGCGGGAAATCTGTCTTTTGAAAAACCCAGCGCATGGACCGGAGGAACGGCCAGCATCGGTGCGGGTCTGGAGCTGCGCGTCACCAGCACGGCGCTCAATTTCAGCGGAACGTCCAACTCCACGACCGGCGCGGGATTGCTGAATCTCATCGGCAACGGTTCCCTGGCCCTGCCCGCAGGGGCGAAACTCACCGCGGAGCGCGTTCAGTTCATTGACAACAGCCGCCCGTCCGGCCCCGGGGAACTGCACGTCACAGCGGCGGCCAACTTCCATCCCAATAACACTTCGGACCCACTTGATAGCACGCAGGTCACTTTGCTCCCCGGCTCCACTAGCCTGATTCAATATTTTGGAGGAATCTGGGGTTTGCAAAATAATGCGAAACTCCGAAACGAAGGCACGCTGAATTTCCGCAGTGGTTTCAACATGGAGCTTAAGACGGGCGGGGTCCTCGAAAACGCGGGCACCATGACGTTCACGTCCACCGGCAACAATCCCGGCTTCAACGGTGATGGCCTCGGACTTTTCCGCACGCTCAATGGATCGACGGCCCGGTTTTTCCCCTCGAATGGAAACTCCTGGACGATCGGCTGGCCCTTTGATTTTGCGGGTCAGATCGCGGCGGAATCCGGGATGAATCTCACCTTCGACCGTGGCGGCCTCTTCAACGAATCGGCCAAACTCCTGCTGCCCCATGCTGGTTCGGCATTCTACTTCACTGGGGCCGGTAAAACCTACCGTGCCCGTGGCCGTGCCGTGGAATTCAGCGGTGTCGGTTATGTGAATTTCATGGGCACGACGCTCCAATTTGAGCCCAGCACGGTGTCCACCCCTGGAAACGGACAATTGGATGAAACCATGATCAATGCGGGGGCGCGCGTGGCATTCCACGGGAACAACGTTGTGAAAAGTGTTGGCACTCACGGCACGCTCAGTTCGACCGGTCTGGTTTTTCAAAACGGGGACCAAACCGTGGAGAACGCCACTTTGGAAACCACCGGGGGCGATACCTCGGTGTGGAATGCCACAGGCAGGAAAGTCACATTCACCTCCGGGGCCAAGTTCCGGAACACGGGCCGGTTCGTCATTCAGGCCACGGCGGGCGGGCCGGGAAATCCTGCCTTCACCGGCGGCACCGACACCCTTTTCCATAACACATCCACCGGACGCCTGGTGCATGATGTCGGGTCCACCACGGAATTTGCCATGCCATTCCAGAATGATGGAGTTCTCGAATTCCGTGCGGGCGTTATCAATTTCACCGGCATATTCGCGGGCAATGGCGGCATCTCCGCTTCCGGCGGCGCCAAAGTGACCCTCCCGTTGGGGACGGGAGCCCCTGACAAACTCCCCTCCCTGCTGCAAACCAGTGGCTTGGGGACCGAGATCAACATCGCGCTGCCGGGAGGAGACAAGATCATCCGTGTGGACGTAAATGGGGGCAAACTGGTCGCTGCGGGCGGCGGGAACCTGGTTGCCGCCGGAGGGCTGAACATGGTCGCCGCGGGCGGCGGAAACCTCGTGGCCGCCGGGGGGATGAACATGGTCGCGGCCGGCGGAGGAAACATCACCGCCATGGACCTCAATACCCTGCTGGTGACGAATAACCTGATCGGCCTGGACGGATCCACCCTGGTCGGAATGAATGGGTCAGCCATGCAGATCGGTGGCAATCTCGGCCTCAGCTCGGGCGCCGCCATGGCCTTGACGGCGGCAAAAGCGGACGTCACCAATCTTGTCCAGCTGAATGACTCCTCCCTTGTGGGGAATGATGGAGCCAGCCTGACCAACGCAGGCGCCATGGAATTGTTGAATCAGGCGAATGCATCCTTTGCGGGGCCGCTCACCAAAGTTGACACCAACGGTCTGATCGGATTGGACAGCTCAACATTGATAGGAAACGACGGGTCCACTATCGAATCGCACGTCGGCCTGATTGGCAACGATGGCAGCACTTTGATCGGCAACGATGGCAGCACCCTGATAGGAAATGATGGATCCACTTTCCAGGGAAGGTCCTATCGTAAAGCCAGCCCCCCCGCCAAGAGCCTTGCTGCCCTTGCTCCCGGCGATACCACCATTATTGCCAACACCGGCACGACGATTGGTGGAAACGGGATTTTCAAAGGCATCGGGTCCATCCGCACCGGCAGTTTTCTGCGGCCCGGAAAGCCGGTGGCCCAGGGAGGAAACCAACTGGGAGCCATGACCTGGACCGGCAGCCTGGAGGTGAAGAGCACCGCCACCCTGGAAGTGCAGATCGGTGGCCCGGCCGCAAGCACGCAGCATGACCGCATCAACGTTTCCGGCGCTTTCGCTTTGGACGGGAACCTGGCGGTGTCCTTTATCAACGGATTCGGACCCGGCCTGGCCCCCGCCAGCACCTTCGACATCGTGGTCGCCAATGGCGGAGTGTCCTCCGGACTGGATGGCACGCGGGTCCCGGTTTCGAATGCGTATGGCACGTTTTTGGTCAGCGTGGTCAATGGCGGAACGACATTGCGGCTTTCCGACTATCAAACCGTCCCCGCCACCTTCAACCTTTGGGCCCAGCGCTTCGGCCTGACCGGTGCGGATGCCTTGCCGGGGGCGGATCCGAACGGCAGCGGCCTGACCAATCTGATGAAATACGCCCTCGGCCTGGACTACAGCGCGTCCGGCAATCAGGGCACCTCCACTGGCATTTTTGAGGACGGGCAGGGTGGGCGTTTCCTCACATTTTCCTACACCAAACCCACCGGCAGCGCCGCCGCTTCCGATGTGACTTACGAGCCCCAGCGTGCCGCCTCCCCTGCGACCGGGCCGTGGTCCGGCTCCGCTGCCGATGTCGTGTCCGCCGGTCCCGCCGTGCCGGGGCCGGGCGATTTGGAAACCATCACGGTCCGCTCCACCCACCCCATGGGTTCCAGCCAAGGAACCGAATACCTGCGTCTGCGCGTGGTCCTGACTCCCGCCCCCTGAGGAAAGCCGCACCGTTCGTCAAAACGGCGGATTGCCGCTGTTTTCGTCGGACGCTGTGGGCTGGCCGGAGGTTGAGGATGAATGGGTCGCGGGGTTGCGTGGGGGGCGGAAGTGGTGGATGGGGAGCGGCCCCGGGTGGCATTCGCATGATCGAGTTTTTCCAACATCTTTTTGATACGTCGGGGTTTCCTCCGCGGTGGACCTGCGGGCGTTGGACGGAGGGGCATGGGTGGCTGCATATCGTGTCGGATGTGGCCATCGCGGCGGCTTATGCGGCGATTCCGGTGTCGCTGCTTTATTTGATCCGGAAGCGGCGGGATGTGCCTTTTGGGCCGGTTTTCGGCTTGTTTGCGTTGTTTATTATTTGTTGTGGCCTGACGCATTTGGTGGAGGCGAGTTTGTTCTGGTATCCGTGGTATCGGCTTTCGGGATTGCTGAAGGCGATGACGGCGGTGGTGTCGTGGCTCACGGTGGTGGCGTTGTGGCGGGTGCTGCCGGAGATGCTGGCATTGCCCGGCTTGGCGCGGGTGAACCGGCAGTTGAAGGAGGAAATCGCGGAGCGCAGGCAGGCGGAGGAGGCGCGGCGGGAAAGCGAGGAGCGGCTGCAGTTTGTGGCGGAGCGGTCGCAGGTGGGCTATT
>JAQGPD010000561.1 GCA_028293305.1 Verrucomicrobiales bacterium
GCCTCCATCGCATTCTGAAGTCCGGTCGCCGCACAGGTCAGAAACACCCCGGCCGCCCACCCATGGTTCAACAAGGGAACGGCCACCATCAGCAGTCCCATCTCCAACCCAAGCGCCACCCCATACCGCGGGCCCAAGGTCAGCCCCCCATGCCCGATCACCAGCCCGCACGAAGCCGCCCCCGCAACAAACGCCACCAGCATCCCCGCCAAATGCCCCATGCCACGCCAATCCCCGCGCGCCGCCGCCGCGCCGAGATAGGTGGTCACCCCGGTCAAATGCGTGACCGCCTCATGCGTGAAACCCAGCACGCCCGTCACATTGATCATCCCGGCCAAAAACGCCATCAGCCCGGCCGCAGGCCAGACCCATCGGGGCAATGCTGTGATCATTCCGCACAAAACCCGGCTTTCCCTTACTTGAAAACAGGAAACCAAGGCCGCCCCAAGCTCCCACACCCTAAAAAAATCCGGCTCCCTTCCCTGAGGTTCAGGAAGGGAGCCGGACTGAAGGTGGATTGGAGGCGGATTTGTAAGAGCCCGAATCGCTGGACAGGTGACTGACGGCTACGGTGAGTATCGGTCGCTAACGGTCGGCTGGAATCGCTCGAAAAATGAAATGCCCCCGCGTTTTCAGGATTTCCGGACGCGCTCGCCGGCACGCGCCAGCAACAAAGCCAGCGCCGGGTCGTGATCCACGATTTGACGGGCCAGGACGCGCAGTTCATCCCCGCCGCCAAAGGAGTCCCGGCCAGGCGCGGTGTTCCCCCCCTGGCCACGGGGATACAATGGGCGGATGACGCGGGGCGGGATGTCGATGATAGGATTGGAGTTCATGGTGTGGGTTGAGGTAGTTGAGGTTAGGTTGAGGAATTGGTCGAAAAATGGTCCGCTGTGCCGGGGGGGCTGCGGTGATATCAGCCCATGCCCGCCGCAGCGGGGGCCATGGTCGGCAGCGGCCCGACGCCGGGCGCACCTGTTAGGGTGGTGAGTTCCCGCAGTTTTTCCCGCAAAAGAATCCCCGCCGTATCCGCGGCGTTTTTTCCGTAGAAACCAGAAAGCGACAGATTCTCAAGCATGACGCGGATCGGTTCAGTCACCGACAAGGTGATCTGAATGGATTCTATCTTATTTTTTTCGCGCGCCATCTGGAAAACAATGGCATTTAAATGCCATGGTTTAGCCAAAACTGCAAGAATCTTTTTGGATTCTTCCGCAAGTGTGAGAACTGATTATTCGCATGACTTAGAATTAAAGTCCAGCCGCAGCAATTTCCCCCTCCGTATTCGGGGACACGAAAAAGCCGGAGATCCAAGGATCTCCGGCCAGGGGCTGACTCCCCCGGGCAGGGGAGCAGGGTTGAGGAAAGAATCAGGCAGGCACGCTGATAGTCAGCAAATAAGCCATGGCAGCGAAGCAGGTGAGAGCCGCGCCAAGGATGAGTTTTTCAAGGCGGGCGTGATCTTGTTGCTGCTCGGATTTCATGGATCGAATTAAGTTGAGGGGATTTTTAAGTCGTTCGTGGTGACGAGTGGAAATTCGCACAAGTTTTAGTGGCTGCAACTAATTTTAGAGAATATTCTCAAAATGTTTTCTCTCATTTGCGAATACTGTTCATTTGCATGAAGTTGTGCCAAAACCAGCTGATCCGGAAGCTAATAAAACTATTTGCAATCTTTGAGTATTTACCGTAATTTCCATAAACAATTTTATGGATACCTCTCTCGACTCCCTCCAATTTTACGTCAAAGCGGTGACTGGGCTGCTCCTGCTGTTAAATCTCGCTCTCTTGATGTCCATCCGGTTTGGCATGAAATGGGCGAAACAAATCGCCGCCAACCTTCCCGAGGATGAACGAGGCCCGGTCTGGCGCAAGTCCAGCCGCGCTCTGGGTTTTCTGATTATTGTGGTGATCGCCATGAACGGTGCCGCCATCTTCGCCAACAGCCAACTCCGCCAATCCGCCAACGCGGTCATCGGAGAATATGGCTCCAGCATCGTCATCAACACCACCGGCGAGGAATAATCCTCCCGCTTGTTCAATGGCGCAGGCCTTCGAATGGCGGGAACTCTTTTTTCCTTCCTCCGACCCAGCTACCCAGCTACCAACCACCCCTCCTTCCTTCCTTCATTTCGTTCAGTCCCATCACAGCGGGGCTCCCCTTTTGAAAGCACCAGCCTCCCGGCAACGGGAGGCTTTTCTGTTTTCCCCGCTCGATCCTTCCCGGCCCTCCCCGCGCCGCGCCCGGGGCCCCCACCGCCATCCGACGATTGAAGAAAAAAAAGCCGTAACGTTCCCGACTCCATCCCCGTCTGCCCGATCAGCGGCTTTCTTTCTCCGCTTTCAGACATGACAGCCCTCCCATTTCCCGCTTTTATGGTGGCCCCGGTTCGTGGAGAAGCTCCCGACTCCTCCGTCCGGTCGCCGGCGACTCCGATGTCGACTCCCTCTCCCGACCACACCCTCGTTCTCGCGGCCCGATCCGGCGACATGGCGGCGTTCGGAGGACTCGTCGCCTTATATAAAACGCGGGTCTTTGCCACAGCCGCCAAATACGCCCGCAACCACCACGAACTCGAGGACCTCGCCCAGGACATTTTCATCAAAGCGTGGAAAGGCCTCGGCACTTTCCGCGGCGAAGCCCCCTTCGAGCATTGGCTGATGCGCCTTGCCGTGCGCGCCTGCTTCGACTTCCTCCGCCGCAACCGCACCCGCCGCGAGAAGGAAATTTCCCGCGACGCCCTGATTGAAAGCGGCCACCCCGGCATGGACGGCATCGGAGCCCCGGAAATCGTAGAGGAAACCGAGGCCCTACTCGAGGTTCGCCGCGCCATGACCCTGCTCGCCCCCAAGGAACGCCACGTCCTCACCCTCCTGGAGTTGGAGGAAAAAACCGTCCGCGAAGTCGCGGAGCTCACCGGCTGGTCGGAAACCAACGTCAAAGTCCGCGCCTTCCGCGCCCGCCAATCCCTTAAAAAATACATCCAGCGCCTCCGTCAAACCCGCCTTTCCAACGATTGACCCATCCCCCAGCCCGCGCCTCATTCCCTCCGGCCCGCAAGTTCATCCGGCCCGCAAGTTCATCCGGCCCGCATTTCCTTCCAATCCGCTCCCGACCCTTCCCGATTAGGCTTTTCCCATGAACGATCCGGATCTCTCCCACCTCTTTGACAAAGCCCGCCAAGCCCAGGCAAGGACGGATTTTGCCGCCCAGGAGTATGGATTTGAAACCCGCTTCACCGCCCAACTTCACGCCCAGGCCGCCCGCGGCCCCGCATCCCAAACCCTCATCTGGCGCGCCGCCGCCGGCATGGCCGCCTTCGTGGGCCTCCTGGCCGTATGGTTCATCCTCGCCCAAAACCCCCAAGCCACCGAGGACGACCTCACCGCCTTCTGGGACAGCGGCCAGGCCACCTACGACATGGAATACCTGAACTAACCAATCCCGGGATGTCCCATTTTCGCCATTTCCCGATTTCAAATTTCCAACCTGAAATCTCGAATCCCGAATCCAATTTCCAATTTCCAATTTCCAATTTCCAAATTTCCAAATTTCCAAATTTCTTAATTTCTTAATTTCTTAATTTTCAAATTTCTTAATTTTCCCCAAAAAATGCGTTGGCGTCTCTATGCAGGAATCAGCACGGTTTTCGTCCTCGGAGGCGTCGCCGGCGGCATCGTCGGCATTTCCGCCGAGCGCGACCGCCTGCGAAACCTGCAGAAAGACGGACCCGCCCTCGTGCTTGACGGCCTCACCAAACGCTTGGAGGACGAGCTGAAACTGGACCCCTCCCAAGTCCGCCGCGTCCGCGAAATCTACACCTCCACCCGGCCCCAGCTCCAACTCATGGAGCGCGACCGCCGCCGTCGCCTCCGCCAGCTCATGGAGGGCACCCATCCCCCCATCATGGAAATCCTCACTCCGGCTCAAAGGGAGCGATACCAGCAAATTCAACAAAAGCTGCAACTCCGCCTGCGCCTCCGCGAAGGCAACGGCAACGGCAATGGTAACGGTAACGGTAACGAGAAGGAAGACGGAAACTGACACCGAAAAGACATCAGCTCCCGCAAACCGCAAACCACCGGGCCCCCTGACCTAACCAATCCTTTAACGATATCCCGGCCCGCACAATGAAAACTTGCCGGGCACAGTGAAAACTTGCCGGGCATAAAAGAGATGGAAAAAGTTGACCGCGCCGCCCGCGTTGGTTCCGCCCCGTCAATCAAGTCAAATCCCATCCTCATTTCCGCCCCCCACCGCAACGACTTGCCGGGCAAATAGGTGATGGCGCAACGACTAGCCGGGCAAATAGGTGATGGAAA
>JAQGPD010000581.1 GCA_028293305.1 Verrucomicrobiales bacterium
ATTCCAGCTGGATGGCCCTCCCAGCTGCCCGGCATCATGTGCATCTCCCGACCTTCGCGATCAACCAAAGTTGCTCCACAAAGTCGCAGCGACCTACAGAAAACTTATTTGACTTTTCCTCACCATCGCCGCCCATCGCCGCCCATCCGCCACCCGCCCCATCCGCAAATCAATACCCCATCAATCCCCAAAAACCTTGCGAAACACCACAAAGTCGCAGCGACTTTACCAAAACCTATTTGACTATTCCCCGCGCTCCCGCCCGATCCCCGCTTCGCGCACTGGCCACCCACATTGCCAGCCTTCCTCAGCCTCCTGCCCTAGCCACCCACATTGCCAGCCTTCCTTAACTCCTGCCCGAGCCGCCTTCATCGCCAGCCTTCCTCAGCCTCCAGCCCGAGCCGCCTTCATTGACTCCCTGAAAAATCCAGGCAAAAAAAACCGGCCCGACCCCTGGATGGGATCGGACCGGATTGTCCCGACACGCGATCATTTTCAAATTTCCATCCATTTCCCGCCGGCCATCAATCCGCCGCCGGTTTGGCAGGAGCGCCACCCTCCGGCGTCGCCGCAAACGCCGCTTTCAAATTCGTCGCCACCAAGCCTTGGGCTTCCTTGGCTTTGTCCACCACGGAGGCCATGCCGAAAAACTCATGCGCGACCCCGTCGTAGTTTTGATAGGTCACCTGGACTCCATCCGCGGTCATGCGCTTCGCCAAAGCTTCGCCTTCGGACCGCAAAGGATCGATCTGGGCCGTGATGATGGTCGCGGAGGGCAAACCTTTGAAGGACTTGGCCTTCAACAGCGCGACCAAGGGATTCTGCGCATCCTCCGGCTTGCCAAAAGTATGGCCGGCGAACCATTTCATCATCGGCGCGTTGAGCGGCTTGGCATCCGCATTTTCCAGATAGGACGGCGTGTCCATGCCGGTGTCCGCCACCGGATACACCAACACCTGATGCACAGGCGCCTGCACGCCCTTGTCCTTGGCCATCATGCAAATGGCCGCCGCCATGTTGCCGCCCGCGCTTTCGCCGACGATCGCCACTTTTTTCGTATTGGCATTCCAGCGGTGGGCATTGCCCAAAGTCCACACATAGGCCCCAAAGGTATCCTCAAGCGCGGCCGGGAATTTATACTCCGGAGCCTGTCGGTAATGAGTCGATATAACAACCGCACCGGTCGCATTCGCCAACGCGCGCGGCGTGGCATCATAGGTATCCAAATCCGCAATGACCCAGCCACCGCCGTGAATATAAAGAATCACCGGAAACGGACCGTCCCCAGCCGGTTTGTAGACGCGGCCTTTGACATCGCCGGTGCTGAGTTTGAGTTTGATGTCATCCACATCGTCCACTTTTTCAGGGCCTTCCTTTCCCTGATCCTTCATCAAAGCCTTCACGGCATCCGCCGGGGTGGGTTGTTTACGGGCCTCCTCCGGGCTGAGGCTTTCGATAGGTTTGCCGCCCAGCAAAGCCAATTTATCCAAAACCGCCTGCATCTGGGGATCCGCTTTCGGCGGAGCGGCATCCTGGGCGGAAACGGATCCCGGCGTTAGAATTGGCAAAGCACAAACCGCGGCCAGGGCGGGGAAGGAGACATTCAGAAGGCGTCCGGCGGCGGATGCCAGCGTGGGGAGGGCAGAGTTCATAAAAATAACAGCGATTGGGGTTTTGCTAGTGCCGGTCAGATGTGGACGGAAGCAGACATGTTATTCCGCAAAGCCTGTGCCAGCGCGTTTCTGCCCGTTGTTCCACGGGATGGGCTGCCATGCTCCGGGCAAATCGCCTCTCCTCCTTCCGCGCGGCCCTTGCAGTTTGCCACGCCGGGCCGCAACGAACCAAATCCGGCGTGATGAAAATTCCGGAATTGAGGCTTGAACAATGCAAGTGACCGCTTACATCTGATGCAAGCAACCACCTGCATGCAAACCGAACCTGTGAAAAAATCCTCCCGCCCCGCCGCAGGCACGCGGGAACGCCTGCTCGAGGCCGCAATGAAGGTTTTCGCCCGCGATGGACTGCACAAGGCCACCACCCGGGGCATCGCCGAGGAAGCGGGCGTGAATGAAGTCACGCTATTCCGGCATTTTCAAAACAAGGACGGGCTCCTGGCGGCGGTGATCAGTCAGGCGGTGCAATCCCACGCCGGCGACGGCCTGGATGACGCGCGCTGGAATGGCGATTTGAAAAAAAGCCTCCACCATTTCGCCAAAACCCTCTACGCGAATCTTGTCAGGGATGAAGCGTTTATCCGCACCATGGTGGGTGAGGCGCATCGTCATCCGGACTACGCGCAAAAGGTGATCCTGGATGCCGTGCAGCCCATGCGCGCCCGGTTCATCGGCAATCTGGAAGCGGCCCGGAAAAACGGTCAGGTGCGCCGCGGTCTGGATCTCGGGGTCGCCGCGGACACGTTCACGGCCATGCTTTTCGGGGGCATGCTGCGGCACACCGGGGGCTGCGCGGAGGATTACACCGCCGAAAAATACGTCGCCACCTGCGTGGAAATTTTTGCCTCCGGCCTCGCTCCCGTGCGCCCCTGACGGCACCTCCCCTTTCTGTTTCCCCCATGAAATTCCCCGCTTCTTTTTTGCTGATTTCAGCGCTGATCCTGCCCGCCTGTTCCCCGAAAACGGACCCCGCCTCAGCGGGAGCGGCCGCCGCGGAACCCGCTCCTATCCAAGTTTCCGCACGCGCCGCCGGGGAACAACCCATGCCGCGCTACCTGCGGGTGACCGGCGAATTGCGCGGCGCCCAGGAGGCCATGGTCGCCGCCGATGCCCCGGGGAAAGTGGTGGACGCCCCCATCGAACGCGGCACGATCGTGAAGGCCGGCGAGGTGCTTCTGCGCCTTGATGACCGCAGCGCCGCTCTCTCCCTGGCGGAGGCGGAAGCGGCCCTGGTCTCTGCCCAGCTGAAGATGGATCTGCAACGCACCGAGCTGGCGCGCAATGAACCTCTGGCCAAAACCAAGGCGATTTCCGACACCGACTTCCAGCGCTTCAAAATCGATTTCGCCTCCGCCGACGCCAGCCTGGCCGGTTCCAAAGCCCGCCGCGATCAGGCCAAAAAATCCCTGACTGACTCCACCATCCTTGCGCCCTTTGACGGCACCGTGGCGGAGCGCCTGGTCCAGCTGGGCGAATATGTCAGCAGCAACTCTCCCGTCGCCAATCTCGTCGCCACCGACCGCCTGCGGCTCATGCTGAATGTGCCGGAGACCGCCGTGGGCCGCATCACACCCGGCCAGGCCGTGACCTTCAGCGTGCCCGCATTTCCTGGCGTCAGTTTCACCGGCAATGTGAAATTCATCGGCGCGGCGGTGCGCAATTCCGCACGCGATCTCATTGTGGAGGCGGAAGTTGGGAACGGCGACGGAAAGCTAAAACCCGGCATGTTCGCGGAAGGCCGCGTTGCCCTGGGAGAGGAGCCGGCAATCACGGTTCCTGAAAAGTCGGTCTTGTCGGAGGGTCCGGTCCGGAAACTGTTTGTGGTGGTGAAGGACCGACTGGAAGCGCGCCTGGTGGAAACCGGGGAATCCAAACCCGGCTTTCTGGAAATAGCGCGCGGCCTGGCCAAAGGCGAACTGGTCGTCACCGCCCCCGGCCCCAATGCGGCGGACGGAGTCAAAATCATCCTGACACGTCCGGAATAACAATTCCGCCACACCCCCCCGCCCACGCCCCGACGCGTGGCGATTTCCACATAAATTTATGCAATGGCTCGCAGCTGTCTCTGTTAAACGTCCGGTCTTCGCCTCGGTGATCGTGCTCGTTTTTGTCGTGGTCGGCCTTCTCGGTTACACCCGGCTGCCCGTGGACCGGTTTCCCAAAGTGGACTTCCCGACCGTCTCGGTGGTCACCCGTCTGGATGGCGCCACGCCCAAGGAAATCGAAACCGAAATCACTGACAAAATCGAGGAAGCCGTCAACACCGTTAGTGGCATCGACGAGGTGCGCTCCAGTTCGACGGAAGGCATTTCCCAAGTATTGATCTCCTTCAATCTCGACAAAAAAGTCGATGTCGCCGCGCAGGAAGTGCGGGACCGCGTGACCCGGATTCTGTCCACCCTGCCGGAGGAGGTGGACACGCCCATCGTGGAAAAGCTGGATCCGGACGCGGAGCCTATCATGAGCATTTCGCTGGTCGCCGACCAGCCTGTGCGCGACATCAGCGAACTCGCTGACAAAGTGGTGCGGCGGCAGTTGGAAAGCGTCGCCGGCGTGGGACAGGTGACCTTGCTGGGGGCCCGGAAACGTCAGATCAATCTCTGGCTCGACCCTGTCAGGCTGAAGGCCTTCGATCTCACCGCTTTGGATGCGCAGTTGGCGCTGAAGCAACAAAACGTGCAGATCCCCAGCGGAAATGTGAAGAGCTCCGGCTTCGAATCCGGCCTGCGCGTCCTCGGAAAAGCGCTCAGCGTGGATGACATCGGCCAATTGATAGTTCGTGAAAAAAACGGCGGTCTCGTCCGCCTCGGTGATGTCGCCCGGGTGGAGGATGGTGCGGAGGAATTGCAAACCGTGGCCCGCCGAAACGGCCAGCCGACAGTCACCCTGTCCATCCGGAAACAGTCAGGGGAAAACACCATCGCGGTGGTCGATGCCGTGAAGGAACGCCTCGCGGAAATCCGCAAAACCCTCCCGGCCGGATACACCGCCGAGGTGGTTAGGGACAACTCCCTCGTCATCCGCACCAGCACGGACGCGGTGAAGGAACACTTGGTGCTGGGCTCGATTTTCGCAGCGCTCATCGTGCTGTTTTTCCTGGCAAATGGGCGCGCGACCTTCATCTCCGCCCTCTCCATCCCGACCTCCATCATCGCCAGCTTCGGCGTGATGTGGGTGGGGAATGTCACCCTGAATTCGATCAGCCTCGTCGCCCTCGCGCTGGCTGTCGGCATTGTGGTGGACGACGCCATTATTGTCGTGGAAAACATCTTCCGGCACATCCACGAGAAGAAGGAGAAACCCTTCGATGCCGCCGTCAACGGGACGAAGGAGATAGGCCTCGCGGTCATGGCCACCACGCTTTCCCTGCTGGCGGTTTTTGTGCCGGTGGCGTTTTTGAGCGGACTGGTGGGGAAATTTCTCAGCAGCTTCGGCCTGACCATGGCCTTCGCCATCGTGGTCTCACTGTTGGTTAGCTTCACCCTCGCCCCTGCCCTGTCCGCCCGCATGCTTTCGCTGCGCCGGCCCAACGCGGTGGAGCGCGGAATGGAAAAACTGGTGAACATTTTCTACCGCCCGGTGGAGGCGGGATACATGGCTCTGCTGCGCGCCTCCATGCGGCATCGCTGGGTGGTGGTGGTGGCGTGTTTCGCCGCGCTCTTCAGCGTGGGACCCATGATGAAGAAGGTCCAGAAGGCGCTGTTGCCGCCGACGGAGGAAGCGGAATTTCTCGTTAGCATGCGCCTGCCGGAAGGCTCGACGCTCGCCGCCACGGACATCGCCGCGGAACGCATCGCGAGGGACATCCGCCAAATGCCGGGCGTGGAATACACCCTGCTAACCATCGGCGACAACGATCAGCGGACACCGAACAAGGCTGGCATTTATGTCCGGCTAACCGATCCCTCCAAACGTCCCGAGGATCAGCAAACCATCATGGACCGCGTGCGCCGGGACATCGTGCCGCGCTATCCCGCCGAGCAGCGCATCACGGTGCTTCAGGTGCCGCCATTCAGCACCGGACAATCCAGCGCCAATGTCCAATACATCATCGCCGGCCCGGACCTGGACCGCATCAACCAGGCGGCGGAGGCGTCCCTGGTGGAAGTTAGAAAAATCCCCGGCATCCGCGATGTGGACTCCACGCTCATCAATGGAAAACCCGAAATCACCGCCACCGTGGACCGCGCCAAAGCCGGACAATTGGGCGTGAATATTTCGGATCTTTCCAACACGCTGCGTCTCCTCGTCGGCGGCGCGGACGTCTCGACTTACAATGAAGGCGGGGAACAATTCGACATCCATCTCCGTGCCAGCGCGGCCTACCGCAACAGTCAGGAAGCCCTCTCCCTCCTAACTGTTCCATCCACTCTGGGAGGCACCGTCGCCCTCGCCAATGTGGTGCGTTTTGAAAAACGCGAGGGTCCCGCGGAGATCAACCGCGCGAACCGCCGCCGCCAGGTCACCATCACCGCCAATCCCGGCCCCGGCATCGGCGAAAGCACGATCCAGGATGCCATCGACGAAATTGTCAAAAAACAGAATCTTCCCGCCGACTACGAAACCGGTCCCACCGGCCGCTCGAAGGAACTCAAGAAAGCCGGCATCGCCTTTGTCACCGCCTTCGGGATGGCCTTCATCTTCATGTATCTGATCCTCGCGGCGCAGTTCGAATCCTGGGTCCATCCCTTCACCATCCTCATCGCTCTGCCGCTCACCCTGCCCTTCGCGCTCCTGTCGCTATTGCTGTTCGACCAATCGCTTAACATCTTTTCCGTGCTGGGGATTTTGGTGTTATTCGGGATGGTGAAGAAAAACGGGATCCTGCAAATCGACCACACCCTGCAGCTCCGGGAGAGCGGGATGCCGCGGTTGGAGGCCATCCTCCAGGCGAACCGCGACCGGTTGCGGCCCATCCTCATGACCACCCTGGCATTCGTGGCCGGCATGATTCCTCTCATGTTTTCGAAAGGTGTGGGAGCCGCCACGAATCACGCCACCTCCGGCGTGGTGATCGGTGGCCAGACCTTGTCCCTGCTGCTCACCTTGCTGGCCACGCCGGTTTTTTACTCACTCTTCGATGATGTTATTTCCTGGCAGCGCCGCCGCTCGGAAAAACGCGCCGCCCGCCGCGCCGTGCTGGATGCCCGCCTGGAACAACCCGCCGCCTGACCGCCTGATCCCATGATTTTTCCTCCCCTCAAATCCCTCCCCTTGCTGGCCGCCGGCCTGCTGACGGCCTGCACGGTGGGCCCGGACTATCAAAAACCCGACACCTCGGCCCAGACGCCCGCCCAGTGGAAATGGAAAACCGCCGAGCCGCGCGATGCGGTGCCCCGCGGGGAGTGGTGGACCGTGTTTCGCGACAGCGAACTGAACCGCCTGGAAAACCTGGCAGTCAGCCGGAACCAGGACCTGCGCGGCGCCATGGCCCGGCTGGATCAGGCCCGGGCCAGCCTCGGCGTGAGCACCGCCGCCTATTATCCTGACATCACGCTCCAAGGCAATGCCCAGCGCGAGCTGACTTCAGGCAACTCGCCCACCCCGGTGCCCATCACCATTCCCGCCGCGCAGATCAACAGTTTCAGTGTCCCTCTGGTTTTAAGTTATGAGATCG
>JAQGPD010000611.1 GCA_028293305.1 Verrucomicrobiales bacterium
GCGGGCGAACCGATGGGCGCGAACCGGAACAGCTCCGCTCCGCGGAATTCATCCGAATATCGCAACAGCCCCACCAGGGTCAGCGGAATGCTCCCCAGAAATCCTGACATAAACCCCATCATGACTCCCCCGGGATCGCCGCGGCTCCCCACGAGGAAAATAAGCGGATAGGCGGAAAACTGGCCGATCACCGGATAAATGCGCAGCCTGACATCCCGCGCCCGGGTCAGCTGCGCCGCCGTGAGCAAAAACGCCGCGCGCTCCACCGGATCCCTCAGCCAATAACGGATCGGCCCCCGGCGCGCCACCCGCACCGTCCAGCGCTCCCCGCCCCGCGAAGGTTTCCCCACCGCCGCAGCATGCTCATTCAAGGCCAGCACCGCGCTGTCATACGATCCTGACAATTTCGAAAACGCCAGCCAGGCCACCATCGCAGTCCCGCCAAACGCCAGAAACGCCGCCGCCAGCAGCGGCATCGAAGGTGCCAGATCCACCGTCAGGGCATCCACCGCGCCGAACCAAACCGGCGGCAGGGCGAAGATCCACCAACTGTCCTTCCATTGCGTGATATCCATCTGCCCCATCATCCGCGGCACCAGCTGACTGGCCAGCATGATGCCTACTCCCACAACGACTTGCGAGGTGGTGATCATGCTATTGAGCCGCTCGCGGCCAAACAGCTTCAGACACAGGTGAAAGGCCAGGACCACCGATCCCACCGCTAGCAACGACAGCAGAAACAAACTGAAAATATGGATAGGAATATACCGCCACGACCCGCCTTCCCGCAACGGCCCGGCGATCATCCCCGCCACATTCAACGCCAGGGCCATGAAAAAAGTTTGTGTCAGGATCACCCGCACCTTGGCCTGCAGGATCATCGTCGCCGGCACCGGCCGGTGCAGCAGAATGTCGGATTCCTGATCATTGAATAACAAAGTCCCGCACGAGGTCGCCAGTGTCATGCCGACCATCATCAAGGTCATGGCATGGGCCAGCGAAGCCTGGATCAGAGTCGGTGCCTTGGAGGACAGCAGGGGCAAAATAACCCCCACCATGGCAAAGACCAGCAAAGGCATCACCTTCCTGGCGAAAACCGTCAGGGACGGCACCTTGCGGTTGCCGGCCGACTGCCGTCCGCGCCAGAACAAGTCGCTGAACAACTGATACAAGGCTGCGCGCTGCCGCTTTTGGACCGCCACTTCATCAAAATCAGTGCTCATGCTTCGAAAGTCCTGGCAAAAGCTTCCGCGCGTTCCCTCAGCTGGTCCCCGCCCGTCAGGCTGGTGAAGATTTCCTCCAGCGGAATCCCCCCATGCGCGGCCACCAATTGCTCCGGCACCCCGTCCAGCACCAGCCGGCCCTGGTTGATGATAATCACCCGGTCACACACCCGTTCCACCACATCCAGAATGTGCGAGCTGTAAACCACCGTCCGCCCCTGACGCGCCAAAGTCTGGATCAGCGTCTTGAAACCCACCGCCGCGTTCGCATCCAGTCCATCCAGCGGTTCATCGAACAGCAGCACCGGCGGATTGTGAAGCAGTGAGGAAATAATCACCACCTTCCGGCGCATTCCCTTGCTGTAGGCGCCCAGCAATTTATCTGTCAGGGTCTCCCACGTCAGTTCGAAAAATTGGATGAACTCCCGGATCCGCGCATCCGCCTGCGCCGTTTCCAATCCATACAAAGCCGCCACCATCCGCAGGTATTCCAGACCTGTCAGGGATTCATAAAGCGCCCCGCTTTCCGGCACAAAACCCACGCTGCGCTTCACCCCCAGAGGATCTGTCAGGAGATCATGACCCGCGATCACCGCCGTCCCGGACGCCGGCCGCAGCATGCCGGTGATCATTTTCAGGGTGGTCGATTTACCCGCCCCGTTAGGCCCCAGAAAACCGACGATTTGTCCTTTCGGAATCTCCAGGGTCAGGCCCTCCACGGCCATCCTGCCCTCAAAAATCTTGCCCAGCTGCGAAAGTCGGATCATGCCCTCCCATAACATCCCGCCCACCCGCGCGCAAGCTCCGTCCGCAGTCCGCCGCCGGTTTCTAGCAAACCTCCGCGATCACCGTCTCCACGCGTTGTCCGCCCGACTCCAGATAAAAAATCGCGCCTTCCCGCTGCTTCATCAGCTGCCGCCCGACCGGTGACTCCGGGGTGATCACCGTCACCTCCATCCCCTCATGCTCCACCGTGATTCCACCCCCGCCCGGCCCCACAAAATAACCCGCCGACCCATCCCGGTTTTCCAACACCACCAGCGCGCCGACGCCCACCGGCCGCATTTCGGAGAAATCCTGCGGAGGCATGGATTCCCACGCGGACAAGGCCGCCTCCGTCTCCGCCACCCGGAATGCCACGCCCCGGGCAAGGTAGGACGCCTCCAGATTCCGCGTGTCATATTTGTTCTCCGCCTTGCTGTCAGGATCCGTCGCCGCCGCCTGCGCCGCCCGCGCCGCCTTCAAAAAGCCGTCCAATTCCCGCTTCAACGCTTCAACCACTTTCACGGAAACCTCTCTTTTATCTTCTGATGTCATAACAATTTATCAATGCGTTCGGTTTGCACTCCGGACAACACCAAAAGCGCCGCCCGTATTTCGTCAGGATTTCTTCTGTGACGCCGGTCCGCTCCTCACCGCCAGCGGCGCCGCCGGGGTCAGAAGCGCCGCCAGACACCAAATCAGGAGCGTCGCCCCCGCTCCCAGGCGGGCCAGCACGGACGGCAGCCGCGGGGACGCGGACCCCTGCAGTTCCAAGCTGAAAATACGCCCATGCCACGTGCGGGTCCAGTCCCGGAAAGGATCGTCGGCACGCCGGATCGTCTCCTCATCGATGGGGGCATCGATGACTTTGGCTATTTCAATATTCGACACCAGCCGGACGGCCGCGATCTCCCCGCGGTCCACCGTCTGCGGCAAATTGAATGTTAGCTGGATCATCCTGTCATCCAGATCGACCGGGGTGATTTTATTGGAAACAACGAGGCTGCCATCCTGTTTTTCCACGCTCACCCAAGCCTCCGGGGCTTTCCAACCCGCATCGGTGGACACAGCCTGACCAAATTCCATGATGCGTTTCAATGTGTCCTTGGAAAAGAAATCATGCTCTTCCTTGATGAGCTCCTTTAATGCTAGCGTTTTCTCCACCGAGCGCCGCAGATCCCCGCGATGGGTCAGCCGCGTCAACGCCACCCGGTCCACCTGGCCTCCCATCTCGCGGCGGAGTTCCACGGCGGAATGGAAAGTCAGGTAGCCCGCCAGGCCCGCCATAACCAACCACGCCGGAGCCCGGAGGTGGGCCCGGGGCGCGCCACCGCCACGGTCCGGCCGGGCCTCCGCCACCAGCGCGCGGCGCAGCGCGGCCCCGGACAACGCGGACAATAGTATAGCGGCGGAGAATAAATACAGGCCCAGCGATGGGAGAATCCTGACATATTCATTTACTTTCACCAACATGACCAACATCGCGATAACCATGACGTCCAACATGGAGTATTTCGCGGTCCATGAGGTGATAGCGACAATACGGCAGCGCATTTCCGGCGATAAAAACCGCCGCCCGGCCGTGCACACCAGTCCCAGCGTGAATTTCACCAAAGGGAACACCAGACTGAAACTGAAAATAAGCCCGGCGAGAAAAAGCTCGCCGCTTTGATAAAACTGCCGGATCCCGCTCCACACGGAATACCAGCGCGGCCCGTCCACGGCATTCGCCACCAGCATGGCGGGCACGAACACCGCGGGCACAAAGGCGGCAAGTCCCGCCAGACAGAAAAACGCTGACCATCGATTCCAATTCATGCGCGGAGCTTAGCCAGACCCATCGTGGATGCGGGAACAAAAATTTCCTTTATGTGGAACGCCACCCGCCACCGCGCCCATGTTGCCGCACGGCGCGTGGATTGGGGCGAATTTCCGTTGGAGTCGGCCGTCTTCCCCTCCACGCTGCATCCCCAGCGACCGACCGAGGGACCTGTCCTCCATCCATCGACCAAATCCCACGACCCTTGTTTTCCCATCCGACCCCGCCATGAGCCCTCTCATTCTAGCCTTGGAAACTTCCTGCGATGAATCGGCGGTCGCGCTGTGCGATGCCGGGGGCCACATCCCCGCCACCGCCATTTCGTCGCAAATCCCTGATCATCAACCCTATGGCGGCGTAGTGCCGGAGCTGGCCTCGCGGAATCACCTGCTGCGCATCCGACCCCTCATCCAGCAGGTGCTCCGGGACGCGGACGTGCGGTTGAGCGACATCAGCGCCTTCGCCGCCACCTCGGGGCCGGGCTTGGCCAGCTCCCTTCTCGTCGGCAGCACCATCGCCAAATCCCTCGCGCTGGCCTGTGGGAAACCCTACCTCGCCGTCAACCACCTGGAGGGCCATCTCCTCTCTCCTTTTCTGGGAAAACCCGGCGGCATCCAGCCGGGTATCGCCTTGATTGTCAGCGGGGGACACACCCTCCTGCTGCATCTGCGCGGCCCGGGGGACTACGAAATTCTCGGCCGCACCCGCGACGACGCCGCCGGCGAGGCTTTTGACAAAGTCGCCCGCATGCTGGGACTTCCCTACCCTGGCGGACCGGAAATTGACAAACTCGCCCGCAGCGGCAATCCCGCGGCCTTCGACTTCCCCCGGAGCATGAAATCCAGCGGCGATTACTCGTTCAGTTTCAGCGGATTGAAAACGTCCATGTTTTATCTCCTGCCCACCCTGGGCGACTCCGCCGCCGGTCGTTTGCCGGACCTCTGCGCCTCCTTCCAGGAAGCCGTCACCGACATTCTGGTCTCCAAAACCCTTGCCGCCGCCAAAGCCCTTGGAGCCCAACACATCAGCGTCAGCGGCGGGGTCAGCTGCAACTCCCGCCTCCGCGCCCTCTTCACCGAACGCGCCGCCGCCGCCCGGCTCACACTCCATCTCGCCGCCCCCGCCCACACCACGGACAACGCCGCCATGATCGCCTTCGCCGCCCTCCAACGCTTTAAGAATCAACAGTTTTCCTCCCTCGACTCCGACATCGACCCCAATCTCTCCCTGTGACTCCACGCCCATGGCAGGTTCTCTCCCAACGGAGGGCGGACATTTTGTCCGCCAGTTCCATCGTCAAGGTCAACAGAATGTTGACCCTCCTTTGCCGGAACGCTGCCTCCTCTGAAGATCCATAATCGGAAGGCGCTCCGTTTTTACCTGCCCGGCCGGAATCCAGCCAGCACCGGGGTTGGAATGCGCTCGCGGAACCGCGGTTTTGATTTGTGGCGGTGGTATTTTACAACTTTCCAATTACCGCGGAAGCGTGACATGTTGGGCCATGCGCTTTTCCCCGCTTTTTTCCAATGTCCGATTCCAGCCTGCGTGTCCGGCTTTTGCCCGATCCGGATTTTTCATGGCGCTTTGGGGTGTGGCGGTGGTGATGGCGGCGGCGACTCCAGCCTCTATCTGCCGGGCGGCGGAACCGGAATCCTGGGCCGGCCTCACTTTTCATAAGGCACCCCAGCCACGGCCTGCCGAAGCAAAAAACGAGGACTGGCCCCGGTTCCATGGCGTGCACGATGCTCCCGTTTCCGGCGAAACCGGCATCGCGCCGACCTTTCCGGAAACTGGACCCCCGCTCGTCTGGGAATGCGAAAAAGGCAGTGGTTATGCCTCGCCCGCCATCGCCGACGGCCGATTGGTCCTTTTTCATCGCGTCAAAGGCCTGGAAACCATAGACTGCCTCGATCCGGCGACCGGAAAACGCTTCTGGTCGCATGCCTACCCGGCGGAATATACGGACGATTTCGGCTACAGTGACGGCCCCCGCGCCGGTCCGGTTTTGAGCGGAGGGAAAATCTACACCTTCGGCATTACGGGCATCCTGAAATGCCTGGATCTGGCTTCCGGCAAACCGTTGTGGGAAGTGGATTGCCAGAAAAAATACGCCATGCAGAAGTATTTCTTCGGCACCGGCTCCAGCCCCATTGTCCAAGGCAACTCCCTGCTGGTCAACGTGGGCGGGGGCGATGGCCAATGCATTGTGGCATTCGACATCCTGACCGGAGCGGAAAAATGGATCGTCAACCACCCCTGGGGCCAAAGTTATTCCTCCCCCATCGCCGCCAAATGGCACGGCACGGACCGCGTCCTGTTTTTCACCGGCGGAAAAAGCGAACCCTCCACCGGCGGCCTCATCATCGTGGATCCGGCGACTGGAAAAATCGATGCCACGCTTCCTTGGCGGGCCCGCCGTTACCCCAGCGTGAATGCCTCATCGCCAGTGCTTTGTGGCGAAAACCAAGTCTTCATTTCCCACGCCTACATTGACCGGGACCACGACCAAAACGGCGGCGTCATGCTCCGCACGGTGGCGGACGGCGCCCTGACCACCGTCTGGACCGACCCGAATTTCGGCTGCCATTGGATGACTCCCGTTTTTCACGAAAATCACCTCTACGC
>JAQGPD010000649.1 GCA_028293305.1 Verrucomicrobiales bacterium
TTCAATCGTTTTGCCCTCCGAGTTGTAATAAGGGATGACTTCTTTGGCCAGCGCGATCGTCTGATTCAGAAGACGGCGAACCTCCTCGGTGTAGGTCGGCCAAATCGGATACTTGAGATAACGATCAGCGAAGATATCTGTCAGCATCGAAGATTTACATCTGCCTGAGCAAGGTGGTGATTGTCAGCGAGAGCGAGACCATGGTGCTACACGACGCCCAACGTTCGCGTTGAGCGGGCGCCGAGGAGCGAGCGACGAGGGCACCCGGCAGCGTCGCTGACGGGCGCTCCGCTCGAACGCAGGGTTGGGCGTCATAGCGTGTGGAATATCGCGGCGAAAGCGGGAATGGTACTCACTGCGTCGATGTTCAGCGGTTTGCCGAAATGGACCGCCTTCTTTCCCTTGTTGAGTCGTTTTGGGAACTCCCGCATATGATCGCCGTGTTGAAGATTGCTACGCGGACTCTCTAAGACCCCGCGAATCGCCAGTAACTTGGTTACGTCAAGCGAGGGATGAATGACCAGCCGAAAGTAATCGGCCAGCCCGATGTTGGTGCGGAAATAGAGGTATTGACGGTTTGATCGGGACCGATACTCAACAGCTCGGTCAGTTTGATTCGTGCGCTCAAATCGGTGACTTTCGAGGGCACGTTCGACATCCGCTTGCTTGATTGACACTGCTTCAGTTTCTCCTTTGTTCGTGCTTGACGTCATTCCTTGCGCTGATTCGGCTGGGTCGCTTGGACGTCGGCAAGAATGTTTAGCCAGCGATCAACGTGCTTCTGTACGTCGGCCGTTGCCGACTGTGTCAGTTCAGGTCCTCGGCCTGTATCAAATGCGTGGTCTCGTAGCTCTACTCCGAGGTGCGTTGACAGCAACTCGAGGGCAAGCTTCAAGTCGCCCGGCTTTGGATGGGATGCGATTAGCGCCCTAAGCAGAATGTCGATCGCAATGAGTTCGCCGGCTTGATCTTTGACGACCTTGAGCAAGTCGGTGCGTTCGTCGTCAGTCACAGTTCGCTCTCAACGACGCCTAACGCCATGTTGAGCGGCGCGCTTCGGCGGCAACGCCGCCGATCACGCGTCCGCTCGAACTAGGTTTAGACATCGCGTATCTCATGCGCACGCGCATCTACTTCCAACGGTGCATTGGCGTAGCCAACGCCAACGATTTGCTCCAAATATACTGGCAGAAAGTTAGCGATAGAACCAAGCTGCTCGTATTGATACACGTGCCGTAACTCATGCGACAGGAGTCGTCGCGTTTTATGGCCGTGCACGATGAATACAGTGTGGCCAAGCGTAAGACCGGCCATGCCGGGGCCGAGCAAGCCGGTCTGTTGTGCCGCTAATCGCAGCTGCGCATGTTGTGGTTGCGGAAGCTGAGAAACGAGGGCAATGCGCACGAGTTCAGGATGTTCTACTCCGACCGCGCGGGCGAGTTGTTGCTCAGCGCTTGTCAGAAGCGCACCAGTCTGTGCGGCCTTGTGTGCTTCAGCTTCAGCCCAAGTAATGGCCAGCGGAAGGATCTGCGAAAGCACTTGCTTTAGATCCACTCGGAGTCTCCTCGCGATATCTAACGTCATGTTCAGCGGCGCGCGCTTGCCGCGCGTCCGCTGCAACTAAGGTTAGAGCGCCTGCGTATCCACATTCTCGGCTGCATTTTCAAAATAGACATCCTTGAATGCAAGCATTGGAACCAGTTTCTGTTCTGCACCCATCGGGAAACCGCAACGTTCGACGAACGCTGTAGTGTCTTTGTACGTACCAAAAATCCTATCCCAAAGCGGGATGTCGCTAAAGTTATACCTGTGCACATCAAATTGGTGATGCACCGAATGCAACTCTGGCGTTTGAATAAAGTACCTCAACCAATGAGGTGTCCGAACATTCGCGTGGTAAAAGTATTCGCCTGTCCCTGCAAAGAAGTTGTACCAAAAAGCACCCATCAGCGAACACCCGAGCAGTGGGTACAGGACGAGCGCGCTCAGCAGCGCATCGCTGAAAATTTCGATCGGATGCTTGTAGAAAGATGTGAAGAGTTCGATCCGCGACGGGGAGTGGTGGATTTGGTGAAACACGAGCCACCAACGTTTGGCATGTCTGAGACGGTGCCACCAGTAGAAGAAGAACGTGCCAACCAACCAGCCAACGAAACCTTCGAGGAGTGGATTACCCCAATCGGATAGCTTGAACAGTGAAATGTCGCCAAACACTTGAATCCACAGGCGCGCAGTGGCAAGCGTAATTCCCAGTTGCGCAAGATTCACGAGTATTGCTCGGGAGTACCAACCCTTCGAATGAGGCAACTCGCGGCCTGGGAAAACACGCTCGAGCACCAGGAAAAGTATGGTTGAGCCGATGACGAGCGCCGTCGGAAGGGTTACTGCGCCTACGCGAATTGTCGTGTCCATTCTGGGGCTCTAACGCCTTGTTGAGCGGCGCCGGCGAGCACCGCTGGCCACGGAATCTTCCCCCGCTTTAGTTGACACCGGGTTGTTAGGCCAGCTGTTTCTCATACGTCGCCGGCGGCACGTATCCAACTGAGGAATGCAATCGCGTGTTGTTGTAGAAGGGCATGTAGTTGCGCACCTCTGCCGCAATCTCACGATCT
>JAQGPD010000653.1 GCA_028293305.1 Verrucomicrobiales bacterium
AGCCCAAAAGGTTACCGAGGGTTCGAATCCCTCTCTCTCCGCCAGCTTGCCAACCCGCTCAAAATCAACAGCTTACTTGACCGGGGGCCTTGGTCCCAGCCGACGGCGGTGGCTTAAAAATGACGGCAAATGATGCGGGGCTTGGCATTGGGGTTTGCCTCGTGGGCATTTTGGATGACGATTTCGGCATCCCTCTCCCGCATGGCAGGCCAGATAGCCCATGCCAGGATGGCGCTGGAGCAACGGTGGATGGCGGTGCTGATCATGGCCTTCTTTTCCCAGACTTCAGCCAATGATCGCCCGGCACCTGCGCGTTGTGTTCATTGACCTTGCCATAGCTGTCCACGCCGCCTTTCCCCAGCAAGAACACGGGAGTGGCTCTTTGATACCATTCCAGCTGATAATCGGAAATTTCCGCACGGAAGGTTGTGCGGTGCCGGCTTTGGCAAAATACCTATATCCATGTGGGTTTGGTATTATTCGTCTTTGGAAATCCGGGCAGGGTAGACTGTCAGTGACGACACATTGCACCGGCGAGGTTGCGTGAGGATGTATTCCACCGCGACGGCAATGTCCTCGGCTTTTAACATTTCCAAATTTTCTTCCGCTTCACGCTGCTCTTCCGGCGTTTGCTCGATCATATCGGAGCCGGTTTTTCCCGGCTGGATCAAGCTCACCCTGATCCCATCCTCTGCCGCTTCCTGACGGAACGATTCCGCAAAAGCTTGAATTGCTGCCTTGGTGGCGACGTAAATTGATCCCCCCGGTTCCCGCTCATCGGCGTTTACCGAGCCAACCAGAATAATGTGGGAGTGCTCCTTCATCCGATCCAAAGCCAGGCGGGAGCCAGTTAGGTATCCGTTAATATTGGTTTTGAGCGTGAGTTCGCGTTCCTCATCCGGGGTATCCTTGAGGGAATCTCCGGAAAGGCCAGCGTTGTTAACAAGCACATCCAGGCCGCCCCACTCGGAATCCACTATCTGAAACACTTTTTCCAAATCCTCATTTTTCGATGCATCGGCAATCAACCCGAGCACATCGGGGTCATTTTCCCGGATGTCAGTCAGAGCATCATCAAGTTCCGCCTGATGACGGCCAAAGATCAGGATTTTAGCGCCTTCAGCTGAGAGCCTCAGGGCAATCGCCCGACCCAAACCCGTGGTTCCCCCAGTGATCACCACCCGTTTCCCCGCGAGAGATTCGAATTTGGTGTGCGCTGTTTTGGGTTCTGGGCGCCGGCGGGGAAGCTGCCGGGACGATTCATATTCCGCGCCCTCATGGGCTAGGGGATTGATGGCCGATACTGCGAGATCGGTGAGTTTCTGATCCGTAGCCGCTTCCTCATTCAAGGTGGCCTGGAGCAGCAGGACGGCGTCATCCGCGCCTAGCAGTTTGGCAAATGAGCACACTGTCCCATATCCAGCCATCTCATAATGCTCAACTCGTTGCGCAGCGGCAACAAGGCCTGCATCCCGCACCTCGGGGTCGGCTTCCTCTTCAATCATCGAACTGCCTTCCTCGATGAGCCCCTGCATTGCCGCACATTTTGGCCCACGGGTTCCGGCTCCGGCAAGTGCCAGCACTTCCTTTAAACGCTTCCCGTGCTCCTTGGTCTCCAGAAGATGCGCTTCAAAAGCGGCCTTCAAATCCTGGGAAGTGGCGGCGGCCGCCATTTTTGGCAACGCTTCCACGAGCTGGGTCTCAGCGCTAAAAAGGGACTTCAGCTCGTGAATGTAGAGGTCTTTGAGGGTTGAAAGTTTCATGGGTGCCAAGCTCTTTGCAGGCCATGTGCCAACGTGCCTCCAGCGCGGCAAGGCCCCGGGAAGGGAGGCCATTTCTCAACCGGAACCCCCGCTTCAATCCCCCGATTTCCACCGGCTCGACCACCGCAATGCGCTCAGTGGGCGGATACCTCCGCAGGTAAGCTTCGGGGCGCCAGCAGTCCTCCGGGAATTTCACATCGACCCTTGGCGTGTGAAAGTGATTTCGTCTCCTTCACCTGACATCCCTGTGGCAGGGACGATGCCTGTCACTCGAATGCAAATTGCGCGACCCGGAAGGCAATTTGTTGAAGGATGAGTTTTCCCGGTGGTTTATGGTTTCCGGCCAGAGGAGAGCAGAGCGGAACCTTGTTGGCCCGGGGCCCCCGGCGCCTTCGGCCAGGGAGACATCAGTCGGGCCCCGTGTGCCGCAAAACCTTCATGACGGTCGCATTTTGCAAGGACTCCGAAGGAAGGTAACGCCACTTTCCCCGATGAATTCCGCTGGCTCGGTTGTTGCAGGAAAGCCCTCACAACCTTGAAACGATATGGAACTCTCAACTCTTAAGGAACTATATATTCACGAATTACAGGATCTTTACAGTGCGGAAACCCAGCTAGTAGAGGCTCTGCCCCTCATTGCGGAAGCCGCTTCCGATCCGGATTTGAAAGCCGCGTTTGAAGCCCATCTGGAGGAAACGCAAATCCACGTGACCCGGCTGGAGAAAGTGCTCGAGTTGGTCGGCGCGGAAACCGGGGGTGAAAAATGTAAAGGCATGGAGGGACTTCTTTTGGAAGGCCAATCCCTGATCGAAGAAGATCCGGATCCGGAAACTCTAGATGCCGGGCTGATTGTGGCTGCTCAAAAGGTGGAGCACTATGAGATCGCAGGCTATGGCAGCGTGCGGGCCTTTGCCGAATTATTGGGTGACGATGAAGCCGTGGAAATCCTTTCAGACACCCTTGAGGAAGAGAAAAGCGCCGATGAAAAGCTTACCCATCTCGCCATGACGGTTATCAATATTGCGGCAGCGGATGAGCCTTTGGAAAACGACTAAGCGCGAAGGGATGGTGGGCGGCTTCATGTTGGGAGCGACGGAACATGCTGAGTGCCTGCAATCAAGACCCTCCGGATCTTCACTGAAAATCACGCCTGAATTCAGTGCGGGAAAACAGCCGAAGAATTATGAAGCCGAAAGCAGAAAAAGAAGCGGAGCGCTGCCAAATGGGCGTGGAGGGCTTGGACCGCATTCTTCATGGGGGGCTGCCGCGGGACCGCCTCTATCTGATTCAAGGTGATCCCGGGGTAGGCAAAACAACCCTCGCCCTCCAATTTCTGCTCGAGGGAGCGAGGCACGGGGAAGTGGGTCTTTATATTTCCCTATCTGAAACCAAGGCGGAAATTCTGGAAGTGGCGGAATCCCATGGATGGAGCCTGGAAAAGATTTCCCTCTACGAGTTAACCACCATAGAGGAAAATGTCAGGGGAGACAGTGAGAGCACATTCTTCCATCCGTCGGAAGTGGAACTGAGCCGGACCACGGAAGCTCTGCTTGCCGAAATTGAGAGGGTTGCACCTCAGCGGGTGGTGTTTGATTCATTGTCCGAGATGCGGATGCTGTCAGATACTCCCCTTCGATACCGGCGGCATATTCTTCAGCTAAAACAATTTTTTGCGGGTAAAAGCTGCACGGTGCTCCTGCTGGATGACCGTTCCGCCAACCGACCGGATTTGCAGGTGGAAAGCATCGCGCATGGCGTTATAACGCTTCTCCGAGAGTCTCCGGGATACGGTATTTCAAAGCGCCTCCTGCACGTCATGAAAGTGCGGGGCTCGGAATTTCGTGAGGGCTTCCATGATATTATTTTGAAAAAAGGGGGCATGAAAATTTTCCCCCGTCTGGTGGCGGGGGAATCCTCCACCCCGTTTGCCCGTGAGGATTTCAGCAGCGGAATTTCGCAGCTTGATGATTTATTCGGCGGAGGAGTGGGGCGGGGGACCAGCACCATGTTCATGGGTCCTCCCGGAACAGGGAAATCCACCCTGGGAATTTTGTTTGCGCATGAGTTGGCTCTTCAACAGGAAAAATCCCTGGTTTTCCTTTTTGATGAGACTGTGGGCACCTATCTCGACCGGGCGGCCAAGCT
>JAQGPD010000035.1 GCA_028293305.1 Verrucomicrobiales bacterium
GAGCAGGCCCAAAAACCCGCCGCCCCGCCCCCCCTCGCCGAGCCCGCCCGCTCCCCCTACCCTTCCTCCGTCGCCGCCACCGGCATCATCGAGGCCGCCCGCGAAAACGTCAACGTCGCCACCGCCAAGCCCGGCCTCGTCAGCAAAGTCTGGCCCACCGTCGGCACCGACGTCAAAACCGGCGACCCCCTCTTCCAAATCGACCCCCGCGAAGCCTCCTCCCGCCTGACAACCCTCCGCGCCCAGCTCGAAATCGAAAACGCCTCCCTCGCCACCAACCGCGTCTCCCTCGACGAGACCCGCGACCTTCTCAGCCGCATCAGCAACCCCGCCTCCGCCCGCGTCCTCACCGAGGACGAGCGCCAACGCCGGCAATTCGCCGTCCGACTTGCCGAGGCCACCCTCGCCCACACCACCGCCCGGCTCGCCGCCGCCCAGGCCCAACTCAACCAGGCCCAAACCGAACTCGAAGTCCTAACCGTTCGCGCCAGCCGCGACGGCCGCATCCTCCGCCTCAACATCCGCGAGGGTGAATACGCCAATGTGAATCCCCAGGAACCCCTCATGGTCCTCGGCGACATCCTCACCCTCCAAATCCGCGCCGACGTCGACGAACAAAACGCCCCGCTCGTCCAAGCCGGCAGCCCCGCCCAGGCCTTCCTCAAAGGCAGCACCCAACACGCCCTGCCCCTCAACTTTGTCAGGATCGATCCCTTCGTCGTCCCCAAAAGATCCCTGACCGGCGACTCCACCGAACGCGTCGACACCCGCGTCCTCCAAGTCATCTTCAGCCTCGACCTCCCCAAAGACAAAACCCTCTACGTGGGACAACAGGTCGACCTTTATATCCAAACCACTCCTAAAACCGTTCCACCTGTCCCTCCAGCCTCCGAGCCAAAATTGTAATTGTATCCATAATCAAAGCACCAACCGCATTTACTATAACAAAATGCGCAAGGGTTTCTGGTTGTGGCAAGATGGATGCTGTTCAAAAGTTTTCCCCGCGACAAGAACCCGCTCTTTCCCCCCCAATCCCTCTCATGAGCCTTTTCGATTTTTTCTTTCCCGAGCAAGCTCAAGCCAGCCACCTCCGCACCATTGCCGAACAGGGCCGGGCACAGTCCGGATCCGCCGCCGACCATCGCGAGCGCTTTCAAGCAGCGCTGCAACGCCGTAAGAACATCACAGTCATGAGCAGTCAGGAGGAACGGATCGCAAAACTGGAAAAAGAACTGGGCCAGGCCGCCCTCGCCATCGAAGCCCTGACTGAACTTTTGGAGCAGTCCGGTGTGCTGACCCGCGAAGCCCTCGCCACCCGCCTCTTCGAAATCGATGCTGGCGACGGCGTCGTGGATGGCCGCGTGACCCCGCCCGACTCCCAGGAAAAGCCCTTCACCCCCTCCCGCTCCTGGCCAGGCACTCCGCCTGAGTAAAACCTTCCAGCAATCGCCGGCCGGAACATTCCCGTCTCAACGCGGATCCGTTACCTTTCCCTGACCGGCGCCGCGCCCGCCGACCCTCACACTTGCATCCCGAAAAAGCCCCACATGAATAAGTTATACCTCCTGGCACTCGCCGCCCTGCCCCTCCTGGCAAGCACCTCCCAAGCCGCCGTTTACAGCGGCAACGGCAACACCGGCTTTGGCGGCGTCATCGACTCTCTCAACATCACCGACGACGGCACCACCCTGACTTTTGTCCTCACCCGCGGCCCCGCCTCGCTGAATGACTCCTTCGTTTTATACATCGACTCCGTGGCCGGCGGCTTCAGCGATACCTCCGGCTTCACCGACGCCACAGACTCCCTCCGCGGCGCGATCAGTGGTAAGGGCACAGGCGGCGGAACCTCCGTCGCCACCTTCCCCAGCGGGATCACCCCCGACCACGCCATCGGTTTGGAAGCCTCTTTCTCAGGGGTTTGGGCTCTGAACAATGCGGCAAATCACACCTTCATCAGCACCGCGAACGCCGCTCCCGGTGGCACGGGCCAGACGTCATATACCATGACCGTCACCCTGGCGAACCTGGGCCTAACGCCCGGTGCTGGCTTTTCATTTGTGGGCACCTACCTGAACAGCGGCAACGCCTTCAGATCCAACGAAGGCATTGGTGGTGGCCTCCCCGGCTCCAACCCCGGAGCCACCAATGTCACCTTCACCTCCGCGTTGTCCTACGTCACCATCCCGGAGCCCACCGCATCCAGCCTCTCCCTCACACTCGGCCTGGCCTCCCTGCTCCAGCGCCGCCGCCGCGCCTGACATATCGGTCCCGGCGATTCTCCCGGCAATTTTCCTGACAAACCCCGGCTTCCGATGGAGGCCGGGGTTTTTGTTTTCCTCCCGGGCCCGCCCCAGTCCGGTCTCAGGCTGATCTTATGCCAGGCTCATCTCCTCCGACCGCTGATAAAAACCATCCTCCATCTTCGCCAGCTGCCGGTTCACATCCGTCAGCAGACTGCTCGCCCCGAAGCGGAACCACTCCGGCGACAGCCACGCCGACCCCAGCGTCTCCTTCACCATCACCAAATACTGCAGCGCCTCCTTCGAAGAACGGATCCCCCCCGCCGGCTTCATCCCGATCATCCGTCCCGTCGCATAATAAAAATCCCGGATCGCCTCCAACATCACCAAAGTCACCGGCAGCGTCGCGGCCGGGCTCACCTTCCCCGTGCTCGTCTTGATGAAATGCCCCCCCGCCCGCATCGCGATCTCGCTGGCCACCCTCACATTATCATAGGTCCGCAGCTCCCCCGTCTCCAAAATCACCTTCAAATGAGCCTCCCCGCACGCCTCCCGCACCGCCGCGATCTCATCAAAAACCCGGCCATGCTCCCCCGCCAGAAACGCCCCGCGGTCGATCACCATATCAATTTCATCCGCCCCCTCCCCCACCGCGTAACGCACCTCCGCCAGCCGTCCCTTCAGCGGCGACTGCCCGCTCGGAAAAGCCGTCGCCACCGACGCCACCTTCACCCCACTCCCCTCCGTCAGCGCCTTCGCCACCTGCACGAAATTCGGATACACACATACCGCCGCGCACCGTGGACACCCATACCGCGCCTCCATCGGCTCCACCGCCTTCGCGCACAAATGCCTGACTTTGCCAGGCGTGTCCATCCCCTCCAGCGTCGTCAAATCCATCATCGAAACCGCCATCCGCAGCCCCGCCAACTTCGACTCCCCCTTCACACTCCGTTTCCGGAAACTCTCCGCCCGCTCCTCCACCATCACCTTGTCCACCGTGGGCACATTCCACCCCTGAAAGCCCGCACAGCCACCTCCGGAACGCAAATTTAAATCCATCCCCCCCCATACCCCGCCCCCCCCAAATCCGCCACCAAAATCCGTCATTCCTCCCACTT
>JAQGPD010000040.1 GCA_028293305.1 Verrucomicrobiales bacterium
GACTGGTGGCGGTGGAGACTACGGACCTGGATGGTTACTATCATTTTTCCGGAGTCATGCCGGGTCGGTATTATTTGCAATTTCCTGTGTCCGCGTCGGGCGGATTGGCGCTTTCGCCGAATGGACAAAGTGTGGATGCCACCTCCGACAGCGATCCCGATCCGGAGACCGGCATGACTGCGGTTTTCGAGGCATATGCCGGGTTGGACGATGACACCCGGGATGCCGGTTACCATCAGCCACCGGCCACGATCCGGGGGACGGCGTGGCATGACGTCAACAAAAACGGGATCCGTGAGGCGGGGGATGACGCCATCGCCGGAGTGACCGTGCTCCTGCAGGATGTGGCGACCGATCTGGACGTGGCCGGGGCCGTGACGGACGCCCAGGGCAACTATGAATTCAGCGGTCTGGCCTCGCAGGCATGGCGGGTGGAGTTCACCCGTTATGCGGGCGATGTGGGGCAATATCAATTGACCGCGCAGGACGCGGGCGGGGACGATCTGGTGGACAGCGATGTCTCGGTGTCCGACCTCCGCACGCATTCGGTCACGCCTGTGAATGGTCAGGTGATGGTGCTGGACGCCGGATATAAAGATGTCAGGCTGGGGCTGGGAAATGGCGTTTTCAAAGACTACAATGGAAGCGGCACCTTCAATGCGGGTGAAGGAGTGATGGATGTGAGGGTGGAGCTTTACAATAATAACGAACCGCTGGAACTTGTTAAGTTCACGACCACCTCGGTGGGCGGGACTTATTATTTCAATGATCTGGCGCCGGGCGATTACTTTGTGAAAATCCCGGCGGAGCAATTCCAGGATGGCGGACCCTTGACCGGTTGGGTGTCACTGCCGGGGGAGGGAGTTGATGACCAGCTGGACGACAATCTGGGTGAAAACGGCGAGGACGCCGCCTATCCCGCGGGGTCCGGGATCCGGAGCAATGTGGTGCATTTGGCGTCCGGCACAGAGCCGCGCAGCTCGCCGGGGACGGAGACCGGCCGGGAAAACACGGCGGATAACACGGATGATTTCCACATCGATCTGACCGTGGACTTTGGGTTCACGCCGGGGATGACGTTAGGGAATCTGGTGTTCGAGGACTTGGACGGGAATGGCGTTTTTACACCCGGCGAAGGCGTGGGACGGGTGGCGTTGGAATTGTATGGGGAGGGCATGGCGCCGGGCGAGGACCGGCCGCTGGGAACGGTGACCACGGACGCGGACGGACTCTATCAATTCACCGGACTCAAGGAGGGAGCCTATGTGGTGCACGTGGCTGCTGACAATTTTTCACCGCTTTCCCGATTGGGTGCGACGGCGTCCCTTACGGAATACGGGGCGGCCTCCGGAGCCGACGACGGGGTGGATGAAAACGGAATCGATTCGACGGATGAGGCGCGGTATGGTGTCAGTTCGGCCCCGGTGGTCCTGATCGCGCATGAGGCTCCCACGGCCGCCGACGGCGAAACGGGGCAGGGCAGCGCGGCGGATGACCTGGCCGATGACATGGGCGACCTGACCGTGGATTTTGGATTCAGAAAGTCGCCGCCAGGAAGTTATTCCACGTGGCTTTCGCGAGGGGGCGCGGGCGGCGGCGCCGGGTTGCCAGGCGGGGACGCGGATCAGGATGGCTGGCCGAATGCGTTGGAGTATTTTTTCAATCTGCCCACGGACTCTCCCACCGCCATGCAGCAGCCGATGACGATGTCGGCGGATCCGGAATCGGGCCGCATCAAGCTGAGCGTGGTGTTCAATCCACGGGCCGGAGAGGCATCGCCCTCGCTGGAATTCCGGCCTTTCCTCAATGGCGAAAACGGGGAGTGGACTTCGGTTATTTTCAATGGATCCACGAGGACCACCTTGCCTGACGGGATGGTCCGGGTGACCTGGGAGGACCTGGAGGCCCTGCCAGGAATGGCGGGCGGGAGCGGATTTGTCAGGCTGAGCGTGGGTTTTGATACGGATGGCGATGGCAATCCGGACGGGAACTATCCGGCCGGGATGCTGGGATGGCGGGAACGCACGCACCGGGCCGGGTTGGCGAGCACGGGATTTTCCCTGCTGAAGCCGTCGCTTTTCCGGGGAACGGTTTCCGAAAACACGGCGGTCCCAGGAGGAGTGGCCCTGACATTCGGCGCGGCGGCGGGGGGCGATATGGCGGGGCTTTTGGGAGCGGGACTTCCTTGTTATGCCGAGGTCGCTTCCGGCCCATGGACGGGGCACCGGTTTGAGGTCAGGGAATCGGCGGCCAGTGGAAATGTGTTGGAGCTGCAAAGCGCCGCGCCGCTCAATACCTTGGCCGCGGTGCCGGATCTGACGGGCGCTTTGGTGGTATTGAGAGAACATTGGACCTTGAATGAAGTGTTCCCGCCGGCGGAATTCGTGGCCTCCACGAGTCCGTCGACTTCTGATAGGGTGATGCGCTTTACCCGACCCTCCTTCACGAATTTCTGGTTATTGAACCTGGATGGAACGAGGCGTTGGGTGAAGTCGGATGATCTTTTCCTGACAGATGCCGGAAAGCTGCCGATCCCGCCCGGCGAGGGCTTGTTCATGGAGCGGACGGGTGTGGCCCAGGGCGTGCTGGATATCGGCGAGGTGCGGACGCATCGCATGGCGCGGAATCTGACGGCGGGGAACAGTCTGGTCACCAGCGGGTGGCCGGTGGAGGGATCGCCGCGGAGCTGGGGACTGCTGGGCACGGATGGATTTTTTGGCAGCAACAATCCCGCGCTGGCGGATGCTTTCCAAATCTGGCAGGCCGACACCGAGGGCGGCCAGCGCGCGATGCGGGGGTATTTTCTACTGGATGCCGGGGCGCCCTGGCAATACTGGGCGGCGAAGAGCGATGCTGAATTGCTGAACCAGGACGACGCCCCGCTCTTCGCTCCGGGGCAGGCGATTTTCCTGCAAACCCACGCTCCTGTGACCGCCGGCTATGAGCCGTGTCCCTTGCCGGCGGAGTGAAATGCCGCCGCGACCCTCCTTGCATCCTTCCGTATCCGGCTAAACTCCCCGCATGTCGCCTGAGCTCCTGACACCCCGCATCTATTGGATTTTCCTCACCGCCGCCTTCGCTTTCGGTTGTTGTGTGGGTTCCTATTTGAATGTGGTGATTTACCGCCTGCCGCTGGGGCTGTCCACGCATGATCCAAAGCGGTCCTTTTGTCCGCTTTGTAAATATCCCATTCCATTTTATCACAATATACCGGTGCTTTCGTGGCTGTTGCTGCGGGCCCGCTGCGCGAACTGCAAAAGCCCCATCTCCATCCGCTATCCGATCGTGGAACTGCTGACGGGCCTGCTGTTCGCGGCGGCGATGATCCGCTTCGGGTATGATTGGAAAGTGCTTGCGGCTTTTGCTTTCCTGGCGCTTTGCGTGGCGGGAAGTTATATTGATATCGATCACCAGATTCTTCCTCATGAAATCACTTGGGGCGGAGCCGCCGCAGGACTGATGGCCGGCACGCTGATCCCATCCTACTATCTGGACGGTCCGTGGTGGATGAATTTGTTATATGGACTTGGCAGCGCCGCCCTGGGCTATGCGGTGATTTGGGTGGTGATCCAGCTGGGGAAATTGGCGTTTGGAAAGTTGAAGCTCAGTTTTGAAAAGCCGGAGCCCTGGTCCGTGAGCCAGCCGGAAGGCAGTCTGGAACCCATCCTGGACGTGGCCGGACAGAAGGAGGGATGGTCCGATATTTTCAGCCGCCGTTCTGACCGGCTCATCATCCGCGCGGCCTCGGCCACGCTGGGGGAAACGGTTTATGGCGCCTGCGTTTTGAAGATGTCGGAGGACACGGTGATCGTGACGCCGGAGGGCGCCGAGCCGGTGACGCTGCCTTTGGAAAGTATTCCATCCATGAGCGGGACCTGTCTCGGGCTGGAGCAGCCGCGCGAGGCCATGGGTCTGGGCGATGCGAATTGGATGGCCTGCGTGGGGGCATTCATGGGCTGGAAAGCGGTGTTGTTCGCGATTTTCGGGGGATCAATCATCGGGGCTTTGGTCTCGCTGCTGATGATCGTGCTGGGGCGTCGGGAATGGGCGGGGCGCATCCCGTTCGGGCCTTACCTGGCGGCCGGGGCGGTGATCTGGCTGTTCCGCGGGCCGGAGTTTTTGGAGTGGTATTTGAATTTGGCGAGGGGTGGGCCGGTCGTGGAGGGTTGAGGAGGGGGAAGGGTTCAGGGTTCAGGTTTCAGGTTTCAGGGTTCAGGTGGCGCGGGCCTTGTCGGAGTTTTGGAATGTGTTGGTGGATTGCCGGATTTTGGACGGGGGGAAGAAATGGCGCGGGGGACGGGTGGTGGTCCCGGTTGCAAAGCGGGGTGGTCCGGGAATGGTGCGATGTGTTTCAAGTTATATTCAATGAAATCAGTGCGGCGGAAATTTCCCAGCTGGACACCATGCTCCAGCTGGAGCTTCTGACCGAATTCAAAGTCACGCCCGAGGACCTCCGGCAGCCGGACGGGGTGCGTTTCGGCCAAATCCAGCGCGACGGAAAACCGCTCTACCGCTACCGGGCGAAGGGATATAGGATTTATTTCGAGGTCGTGGACGCGGGCGTGCGGGTGCATCGCGTGTTGCATAAAAACTCGTTGAAGGACTTTTTGTTCCGCAACGGCAGTAAACAGGACGGCGCGGAGGACGAGATTTTGGCGCACTCCAAAAACTTCTGGAAGCTCATCGAGGAAGGCCAAAAAGCAAAGCGGGCCTAACGAAAGAATGGAAAAGGTTTTGGTGTTCAGGTTTCAGGGCCAGCACCCCATCCAGCACCTCCCCATTTCCCAGTTGCCAAGTTTCCCAATTTCCCAATTTCCCAATTTCCCAATTTCTTAATTTCCTAATTTCCCAATTTCCTAATTTCCTAATTTCCTAATTTCCCAATTTCCTGATTTCTTAATTTCTTAATTTCTTAATTTCTTATTTCTCCCTCCCCCATGCAATCCTTCGGCGTCAAACTTACCAGCGGCAAAATCATGTGGGTGTCCGCGGACGAGGCGGATTGCCGGGACGGCGCGGTCGTTTTCTACCGCGTGGTGGATGGACAGCGCACGATGGTCGCCGGATTCAGCCTGACGCATATCAATCATTTCGGCATCCCCTCCGCCTTTGCCCAGGCCGAGCCCGCAGCGGCCCTCCCGCCCGCATGACCCATCCGGGGAATTGACAAAGGCATCGGATACCCGACATGGTTGCGCGCATATGGAAAACGTCAGAATAGGTCTTGTCGGTCTTGGAAACATGGGCAAAGCGCACCGTGCCAGCCTGCGCGCCGGGAAGGTCCGCGGCTTGCAGCTCACCGCCATCTGCGATCAACCGGCCGGCCTGCCCGCCAGGGAGGAAGGGGAGCACCAGTTC
>JAQGPD010000077.1 GCA_028293305.1 Verrucomicrobiales bacterium
TCGCGGTCCTTTGGGAGGGAACGCGACTTTGCAAGTCGCCCCGGCTGCCATGGTTTTGGCGGCTATGTAGTTAGGCAGCTTGTCCTGACAAAAAGCAAAAGGTCTCCCCAACCCGGAGAACCCTCCGTCTTGTCAGGTGATGAACGGATTCGTGCGCACGCGGATGTTGTGGCGGCGGGCGGGGCGGGGGCTGGTGATGAAGGTGGCGATGAGGAGCAGGGCCAGGCTGACGCCGAGCACCCAGGCGCCGTGGCAGATGCGGATGTCCAACATTTTACTCATGTCGCCCATGGAGGTGCCGGAGGCGATCATTTCATCGTTCATGGCTTTGAGTTTCTGCAATTCGTTATACTGATTGCAGGCGACCCCGCCGGCCAGTCCGATGGCGATGCCGGCGAGGATGCCGGCAGGGTGGCGGAGGCGGACGAGGGTGGCGAGGGCGGAGGCGATGACGAGGCCGCGGAGGATTTGGCCCTGGAGCTTGCCGGTCTCCATGAAGGTCAGCGGCTCGCCCATGCCAGGCACCTGCACGAGGGGCAAGGTCAGGGAATAAACGGCGGCGGAGGCGGAGAGGACCACGACGATTTTCCAAAGATGTCGGCGGAGAAAAGAACTGAAGGTGGGAGCCGGCATGGAGGGGGGTTGGGGAGGGGAGGGGGGTTGAAGAGCGGAAAAGGACGGATTTTATTTGCCGGATTGCCGGGAGCGCAGGCCAAGGAAGACGATAACATAGCACGCGGCAAACCATCCGGCGAGCACCGCGATGGCATTGAAGGCGGGGCCGAGGGCGGTGTAGATGGTGAAGCGCGGATATTTAACGTCGTTCCGGACGCTGACCATGTCTTTCTTTTTCCCTTTTTCCTTGATGACGGAATGCGTGCCGACCTGCGCATGGTGGACGGCGAGGTTTTGCCAGGCGGTGTTGTAGTCGGAGGTTTTGTCGAATTTCTGGGTCGCCGGATCCTCGAGCACATCGCTGCCGGGGCGGAGGACGTCGGGGCTGACGCGGTTCCATTCCTGGCTGTTCACTTTTTTCCCGTCCTCAAGCTCGTATTCGGATAGGACAATCTCCTCGCCGTCGAGCATGAGGGTGCGGCGTTTTTTGCCCTTGGGGTGGTCCTGCGGCGGGATGTTGGGATTTGGCGGGACGTCGATTTCCTTGATCTCGGCGGCGTTGACATTCACGCGGCGGCCATCGTCATCGCGCCGGGGCACCCACCAATTCACCTCTTCCTGCGCGGCGTCGGGAGTGAGGAAAACGGGGATTTTGGTGCTGTTGGAGAGGTAGGGGGTCTGCTGGCCGTAAATCTGCGCCACCTCCATGACTTTCTCCGCGGCATTGCTGGGCATGAAGGGGCTGAAACCGCGGACGCTGCGCGACATTTCCGGCAGGGTGACCACAAATCCGCCGAACAAAATCTGCGGGATCAACATGAGCGGCACCCACATGACGGCCTGGGTCTCGCTCTGGACGAGGGCGGAAATCGCCAGGCCCATGGACACGCCCACGACGGCGGTGAGCAGCAGGGCGAGGACGCGCAGGCCGATGGAGGTGAGCACGACCTGGGTCAGGGGCAGGCCCTGCTGGAGGCGCTTGGAGCCGTCGGCATTATAAAGCGGGGCATCATTGTCCTCGGGGTCGAGGAGCGGCTTCGCGCCGGAAGTCAGGATGTTGTCCTCCATGGAAAGATAGCGCGCCAAACCGGTTAGGACGCCGCGGCTGAAAAGGCCGGAGGACGGCGGCGGCGGGATCACGTCGGGAGCGGGCGGCGGGGTGTCGGCGCGGGGCGCGGCCGGGGTGTCGGCGGCAGCCGTGGTGGCGGGCTCGCGGGGGCGGATTTCGCCGGCGGATTCGAAGAGTTTTTTCTCCTCCTCGGTGAGTTGTTGCTCCGTGCCATCGGCAATGACCACGTCCTCGCCCGGAGGGGCCGGGGCGGCGCTGGGCGGGGCGGCGGGCGGCGGGGGTTGGTCGGCTTCGATGCGTTGTTCGAGTCGGGCGCGGAAGTTGTCCTCTTTTTCGTAAACGATTTTCCGTTCCTTGACCGGAGCGCCATTTTCCATGACCGGGCGGCCGGAAGCGTCGGTTTTTTCGACCTGTTTGGAAATGGCCATGCCGCGGTCCGGCGGGTGGAAGATGGCGGCGGAGACGATAACCGTGAAAAACAACAGCATAGCCTGCGTGGCCGTGATAGCCGTTAAAAAGGCGAATTTACTTTGGATATAAACATTGATGCCCTGACCGGAAACGCGCTCGCGGCGGAAGACGGGGAGTTCGCTGACAATTTGCTGCGCGCCATTGGAGGTGCCGAACCACAGCGTGGCGACCACACATAGAAACATGCGGAATCCGGGATCGTCGCTGACCCAGCCGACCATGACGCCGATGGCCAGGGCTTGCGCCAGAAGGAAGACGAGATTGGTGGGCAGGCGCAGAAAAGCGCGCGGCAGGCGGTCGGCGCGCAGCACCTTCCATTGCCGCTGCAGCAGGATCAGCAGCGTGGAAAGATAACCGACCTGCGTGCGCGGGACAGTGGATTGGGTGGTTAGGATGGAGTTGGGGACCGGGACGCGCGTCCGGGCGACGCGGGCGGGTTCGGTGACGAGAAATCGCTGTTCCCATTCCTCGGCGGTGACCTCGCGGCCGCCCGCATCCTTGCCCTCGTCCAGCATGCCGTAGATTTTTTCCAAAGGCGCTTCCTGCACCTGCGACCCATCCTCGAATCCCTCGCCGGACCCCGCCTGCGAGGCCCTGACATACGCGCCGCTGGACCGCCCGTCATCGCCGGGGGCATTCACAAAATGCGACCGCGCCTCATCCGGCGTGCCCATGAAAACAAGACGTCCGCCCTGGATGAAACAGATGCGGTCAAACAGGTGCGCCCGCTGCAGAACGTGGGTGGTGCAGATGACCGTGATCCCCGTCAGGCTCAGGGACTGGAGCAGGTCCATAAGCTTGGCCTCGGTCGCGGGATCGAGGCCGCTGGAGGGCTCGTCCAGGAAGAGGACGGAAGGTTTTGTCAGGAGTTCGGTGGCGATGCTGACGCGTTTCCGCTGACCGCCGGAGAGCATGGAGACGCGCTTGTGGCGGTGGGGTGCAAGGCCGAGGCGCTCGATGATGCCGTCCACCAGTTCCCGGATGGCGTGGCGGGGTTGTTTCAGGCGCAGGCGGGCGCTGAAGGTGATGGCCTCGGTAACTGTTAGTTCGCGGTGGACAATGTCGTCCTGCGGGACAAACCCAATGGACAGGGCGCGCAATTGCTCGCGGTCCTCCAGCTTCACGCCATTGATCATGACCTCGCCGGCGGTGGCGGGATTCACGCCGCAGATGGCATTCAGCAGGGTGGATTTTCCCTGGCCACTGCCACCGAGAATGCCGATGAATTCGCCGCTTTTGACATCAAGCGTGATCTCCTTCAGAATGGTCAGCGGCTGGCCTTTCACCATGACCTGAACCGTCAGGGCGCGGCCGAAAACATTTCCGCCGACGCCGGGGAAAACGCGGCGCAGCGCCTGGCCGGTGAACTCGAAGTGATAGTCCCGGACACTGAAGCGGTCGCCGAATAGCAACTTTTCCCTGGCAAATCCCCGGCCGTTCAGTCGGCTGGAGGACTCGCTCACCGCCACCAGCCAGTAGGCGCCGTTCTCATATTCCAGCCGCAGATGCTCGCGGGAAATGCCGCGGTCCTCCGGATCCAGGTCCCAACGCACCGTCTCGCCGCCGGGCAGGGGCGGGGCGGTTTGGGGATTTTTCCGGCCGATGATGACGCGTCCCTGGGCGAGCGGGAGGACTTCGTGGGGAGTGCCCGCAACCTCGGGGGCGGCGGGTTTTTTAAAGAAATACCACGGGCCGGCCGGGGTGTTGGAGCCCGGGGTCAGCAGCCGGATTTCCGTCAGGTTTTCCAACGGAGTGGTCAGCGCCTCGGGACGCGGGGCGCCGGTGGGATCTGTCAGGACGCGGCCTTCCTCGTCAGTGGAAAAAACCACCTGCGGGCTGCCGTCGAGGATGACGCGGCCATCCGCGCGGCCCTTCAGGAGCCAGGTCGCCTGGGCGGCGTTCCACGAAAGCCGCACGGGATCCGCGGCGGGGGCGGCGGCGGCGGTGTCCGGAAACAGGAAATCGGAATTACGCGGGAGGGGAATTTCCTGCGTGGCGCCGGCGGCATTGAAATAACAAAGGAATCCCTCCATGACAGGTCAGGCGGACCGCCGTTTTTTCCCGGCCGGTGCGGTGAGTTCGGGTTGATGAATTGAATCGAATTGAATCGGATAGGGGCGGAAGTTCGGAATATAAAATAGCAAATTGCCTGGCGGACTTTCACGATCCGGTTTCAGCCAGGCGGCGCGCGGTCGGATTGGATAGGGTCGGCCACGTCAGGGCGGTCAGAGGAGCGGGAACCGGCCGGGGCGCGGAAGAGGCGCAGCATCAGGGATCGCCGGGGAATTTGATCGGCGGAAGCTTGATGAGATTTTTCCCGCCGAAGGGCACGGATTCGGGGACGTCGGGTTTCGGTTCCGGCTTGGGCGGCGCGGGGGTGGGGGCCGGCGGCGCGGAAGGGGAGTTTTTGGCCACGTCCGGGGCGGGCGCGGGCCCAGGCGACGGCGCGGAGGTGGCGGCCGGGGCGGCATTTCCGGCGGCGGCTTGTTTGGCGAAACCGACGACTTCGTCCGCGGAGGGGAAGGACCAATTTCCCTGGAAGTCGGCGGTGACGGGCACCTGGGCGGTGAAGGCGCGGCCGCCCTGCTCCAGCTTGATGCCGATGGAGGTGCGGAAGGGTTTCACGTCCTCCACGGTGACTTCGGGCTGCTCGTAGCCTTTGACCTGATAGTCGGATAGGGCGTCCTTCCATTCCTTTTTCTTCTCCAGAAAACCATTCACGAAGGAGTTCTCGATCGCCTTGGCATCGATGCCGGCGAGCGGGTTGGCCTGGACGGCTTTCGCCTTGGCGGCGAGTTCCTGCAGCTGGTGGTTTTCCTCCTCCAAGGCGGCGATCTTTTTCCGGAGATCCGCGGCTTCCGCAGGATCCGAGCCGGAGGGCGCGACGGAGGCGGGCGGGGCCTCGGCGACTTTTTTCTTCAACTCCGTGACAGCGGCCTCCGCCTGTTTGGCACGGGCCTCGGCATCCGCCAGGCGGGCTTGGACCTGACCATCTTGTTGTTGGCAGGAGGCGCACAAAAGACCCAGCAAGGCGGGCAGCCCGCGTTTCAGTAAAGGAAGCGCTTTCATAGGTTTATCGTTCACAATACTCCGGTTATGCACGTTTCAAGTCAACCCGTTCAGCAAATAAATCGGATGAACGCGGCACAGGGTTGTGATAACTGTTCGGCCTGACAAAGTCGTGCTCTCCTATGTGGTAAGTCTCCCGCTCCCGCCAAAACCTCCGACAGAAAAAGATAGGAGCACGGGCCTCCCGGCCCGTGCGTGCCAAAAAGACAAAACCCACCCAAACCTCCCCTCCCCCTCCGGCAGCCCTCTCCACCCACCTACCAAAAACCCGGCTAACACACGGCCAGGATGGCCGTGCTCCCTTCCGCCAAGGACTCGAATCCTCCCCGTGATCACATCCCCACAACTCCGCCAGGCCCGCTTCGTAGGAGGCTGCATTATTATCTCGAAGAAGAGTGGGCTGGAAATCCGTTTCCCGGTCCGGGACAATCCGAGGGTTGAGGGGGCCACCGTCGCCCAACTGAATCATATCGAAATCTCGCCGATGGGACTGCATTGGCCGGATTTGGATGAAGACCTGAGTTTGTCAGGATTGGTGGAGGGGGATTTTGGGCCGCATGTGCGGCGGGGGTTGGCGGGTGGTTTGGAGAGTTGAAAACCGCGGTCCCGGAAGCTGCCGGCCGGGAGGCGTTATGGCTCAACGAGCGGCGCGGGTTGGTCCGCATTTCGCGCGAAGGCCAGTCTTGACAAGAGGGCGGGATTTGAACGATTGAATGATATCATGAAGGAACCTTCCGTGTTGTCCCGCCTCCGCCGCCTTCTTCTTCCCGTTTTGTGCGGGATCACGCTGGGCCTCCAGTCCGCACACGCGGCTCCGGCCGCCGCCCCGGCTCCCGGAGAGGATCCGGTGAAGGAGTCCAAATCCCAGCAACCCGACAGCGCGGAAAAAACGCTTTTCAGCGGCGCGAAGGACACGGGTTATACCCCGCCGAACCCCATCGATAAATTCATCGCCCTGGACGACATGTTCGGCGGAAAGGTGAACTGGAAATCCATCATGGAGGATATCGGTCAGGACGTGGAAACCAAAAACATCCGCGACACGGATTTCCTCATTCCACTTCTCATGGGCATCCGCGTGGCGGACGGGGTGATGACGGTGAAGGTGCGCAGCGTGCAGGATTTGAATGCGGCCGCGGACGACATCAAGGACATGGCCACCAAGCTCCGCGTCCCGGAGCGCGACATGGTCTGGGCGAACAAGGCGCGCGCGGAAGCCGCCAGCGGGGAGTGGGCCAGCGTCTTCATGAGCCTGGGCTTCATGCAAAAAAAAGTGTTGGATAAACTGGCCGAGGCCAAAGCCGACCAGCGCTCGCTGGTGATGATCAGCGGCTGGATCCAGGGCCTCCGCTACAGCGCCTCGGCGGTGCTGAAACACTACGATGACACCGTGGGCAAAAACAGCGTGGCGGGTCATCCTTCCTATCAACTCCGCGACCCGAAACTGGTGGCCTGGCTGATCACGCTGGTGAAGGGCCTGAGCCCGGAAAAACAAGCGCTGCCGGAAGTGATCGCCATGCGCAAGGGCCTGGAGGAAATCTACGACCTCGTGGACATCGACATCGATCCGAAGGTCGGAAAAATCAGCAAGCCGGATGTCGAAAAGCTGGCCAAGATTTCCGGCGATATCGTGACCGCGATCGTGAAGAAAGCGGAATAACCTTTTCTTGTTTGACGTTTCATTTCCTGACTCCATCCATCCATCCCAACCGTTGAATTGTTATGAAAAAAATCATCCTGTCCTCCAGCCTCGCCCTCGCCGCCGCCCTGAGCTTCAGTTCCTGCACGACGCATGAATATCCGCCGACGCAGGAAACCACGGTGTATGTGCCCGCCGCGAAGAAAAAGAAACCCTCCAAACCCGTCGTCCACACCCACGTGCGCCGCGACACTCCGGAGAGCACCACGGTGGTCCGCCCGGAGGAATAAAACCGGGACCATGCGACGGCAGGCCTTGACGGGATTCATCCCGGGGCCGGTGCCTATCCGTTATTCAGT
>JAQGPD010000101.1 GCA_028293305.1 Verrucomicrobiales bacterium
CCCTCACCCGAGGGCGGCTCCGTTGAAGCCCACTCAGAGGAGAGATGCGCCTGACAAACATATTATTTCCGCCCTCACCCGAGGGCGGCTCCGTTGAAGCGCGCGAACTCACCATGCGCCGCCGCGTCTATCCCCGGATTTCCGCCCTCACCCAAGGGCGGCTCCGTTGAAGCAACGTGGTCCAGAGGTCAGGGGCCGCATCTTCACGGCATTTCCGCCCTCACCCGAGGGCGGCTCCGTTGAAGCAATCCTGACGCCGAAGCGATAGCCCCCGTGCGACGTATTTCCGCCCTCACCCGAGGGCGGCTCCGTTGAAGCGTGACCAGGCGGCTCCGTTGAAGCTCAGCGGGTGCCGGTCAGGGAATCAGCCTGAGGCGATTTCCGCCCTCACCCGAGGGCGGCTCCGTTGAAGCTCCCTCCAAATCTGCGCGTATACCATCGAGCCATCATTTCCGCCCTCACCCGAGGGCGGCTCCGTTGAAGCAAATCCGGGATGGTGGCCGTGAAGGTAGCCCCGGTGATTTCCGCCCTCACACGAGGGCGGCTCCGTTGAAGCCCCAGCTCACCCCCCGCCTTCAATGCCTCCCTCACCTATTTCCGCCCTCACACGAGGGCGGCTTCTTTTAGCATACCATCCAATTGCCTTGCTAGCCGAACTCATGTTTTTCCTTGGGCGGGCGGCGGCTCAGGTTAGAAGCGTGCGGTCCAGGGTGCGGTATTGGATGGCTTCGAGGACGTGGTTGGCGGTGATGTTATCCAATGCCGCGAGGTCGGCCAGGGTGCGGGCGACTTTCAGGATCCGGTCGTGGGCCCGGGCGCTGAAGTTGAGGTTGGTCATGGCGTGCTCCAGCAGGCCGGAGGCTTCACTGTCGATCACGCAATGCTGCCGGAGCAGACGCGATGTCAGGGAACTGTTGTTGGAAATGCCGGTGCCGCGATACCGGTTTTGCTGGATGGTGCGGCACCTGACGATGCGTTCGCGGATGGTCTCGGAGGATTCCTCGGGCGCGGTGGAGGACATTTGCTTATAATCCACATTCGGCACCTCGACATGGATATCGATCCGGTCCAGCAGCGGGCCGCTGATGCGTTGGCGGTATTTGGTGATCTGCATGGGATTGCAGCGGCACTCCCGTTTGGGGTCGCCGTAATAGCCGCACGGACAAGGGTTCATGGCGCCTACCAACAAAAACCTGGCAGGAAAAGTCATGCTGCCGGCGGCGCGCGAAATGGTGACTTTCCCATCCTCCAGCGGCTGCCGCATGACCTCCAACGTGGCGCGGTTGAATTCCGGAAGCTCGTCCAAAAACAGCACGCCGTGGTGGGCGATGGAGACTTCCCCAGGCGTCGGATGCGTGCCGCCGCCCAGCAGGCCGGCGTCGGAAATCGTATGGTGCGGCGAGCGGAACGGACGATGCGCGAGAACGGACTGCTTTGGATCCAGCAGCCCGCAGATGCTATGGATGCGCGTGGTTTCGATGGCTTCCTCGGACGTGAGCGGCGGGATGATAGTGGCCATCCTTTTCGCCAACATGCTTTTGCCGGTGCCAGGAGGACCGACCATCAAAATGTTATGACCACCGGCGGCCGCGACCTCGATGGCGCGCTTCACGCTGTGCTGTCCCTTCACATCGGAAAAATCAATGTCATGCACCTGATCCTTCCGGAACTCCTCGATGGTCCGCGTGCGGACCGGGAGAAGCCGGCCCTGTCCACTGAGATGGTTCACCGCCTCCCGCAAGTTGTGCACACCGATCACGCGGATGCCGCTGACAATACTGGCTTCCTCCGAATTCTCCGCGGGAATGATCACCTCCTCCCTGCCCTGCGCCCTCGCGGAAAGCGCCACAGACAGGATCCCCTTCACGGCCCTGACACCTCCATCGAGCGCCAACTCGCCGACAATGCAGCAGCGGTCGAAGACGGATTTATCAAAATTCTCCAGTCGGTTAGCCAACATTCCCAAAGCCATCGGCAGGTCGAAGCTGGGGCCTTCCTTTTTCAAATCCGCCGGTGCCAGATTCACGGTCGTGCGTCCGCCCAGAGTCCCTGGCAAAGCGGAGTTTGCTATGGCCGTCCACACGCGGTCCCGGCTCTCGCGCACCGCCGTGTCCGGCAGTCCCACGATGACCGTCACCGCCTGCATCTCCCCGCCATTGGCGGACGGTCCGACCTCGTTCACCTCCAGCTCCACCTCCACGGCGTCCACGCCACGCAATGCCGCTGAAAAAACCCGTGTGAATTCTCCTGCCATGATAATTTGTTATAGAAAATTAAGCGTCTGGCGATTTTGTTTTCCGTGATGACGCGGTGCCAGGCGACTGCAATCATGAACAGGCAATGGGTTCCATGCAAGGCCTCGCGCCATCCGCCGCTGTTCCCGCTGACAGGCCTTCCGCGGCCCGCAAAAACCGCCCGCTCCACCATGCCCTCCAAAGCGTTACGGTCACGCGTATGCAATGCCTGCCTCGACATTTCCGACCACAGCAGTCAGCATGGGAGCAATCCCAAACAATTCCCCGCCCCCACCGTGACCCAGCTCCCCCCACCCCGCGGCCGCCTTGGCCGGAACGTGCCGCCGATCCGGAGAATGCCGGATATCCTATCCACTTTTCTTCCTATCCTTTTCCTGCTGGCATTCGCCGGAGTCCATTCCGGGCACGCCCAGGCCCCGCCGCCCGGCCGGCCGAATGTGCTATTCATTGCCGTGGATGACCTCAATCACTGGGTGGGTCATCTGGGCCGCAATCCCCAGGCGAAAACCCCCAACATTGACCGGCTCGCGGCCATGGGCGTGACCTTCACTAACGCACAATGCGCCGCACCTGTCTGCAATCCCTCCCGCGCCGCGCTCCTGAGCGGGAAGCGTCCCGGCACTTCCGGCATTTATGACAATGGCCAGCCTTTCACCAACGCTCTCGGCCCGAAAACCTCCCTCGTCACCCAATTCAAAAACGCCGGCTATCAAACCATCGGCATGGGAAAACTGTGGCACGGCGGACTCGGCTGGCCGGAACAGTGGACCCGCACGCAGGACGAACCCAGGCCGCGCCCGACGGTCGACGACCGCAGCATTGGAGGCATCCGTTTCGGCGTTCTTCAAGGCGGGGACGAGGGCGTGCCGGACACCGCCATCGCCGATTTCGCCATCAAGGAACTGAGTGAAAAACACGACCAGCCCTTTTTCCTGACGCTGGGTTTTCACAAGCCGCACATGCCCTGGTTCGTCCCACAAAAATACTACGACCTGCATCCGCTGGAAGCCATCATCCTCCCTCCGGCCAAGGCCGGGGATCTGGATGATCTCCCGCCCGCCGCTATCAAAATGGCGAAAGCCCAGGGCGACCACGCCGCGGTCCTGGCTTCGGGACGCTGGAAGGAGGCCGTGCAGGCATATCTGGCCGCCATTTCCTATCTGGACGCCCAGGTCGGGAGGGTGCTGGACGCTTATGAAAAATC
>JAQGPD010000106.1 GCA_028293305.1 Verrucomicrobiales bacterium
AACCGAACTTGAAAAAAGTCAGGCCACCCAACTCGCCGTCCGCAAGAAGGAACTCGAACATCGCATTTCCTCCGCCGCCAATCCCCCCCGGGTTTTCGCCGGGACCTACCGCCAGCCGGACGAAATCCACTTGTTATACCGAGGGGATCCGGAACAGCCCAGGGAGCGCGTTCCGCCCGCCATTCCCGCCGTGCTCGGGGATCTGCGGCTGCCGGAAAATCTGGACGAGCCCGCGCGCCGCCGCCGGCTCGCGGACTGGATCGTGGATCCCGCGAATCCGCTGACAGCGCGCGTCATGGTGAACCGGATTTGGCAGGGACATTTCGGCACCGGCCTGGTGTCCACGCCCAGCGATTTCGGGAGGATGGGGATGAAGCCCTCGCATCCGGAATTGTTGGATTGGCTGAGCGCGGAATTCATCCGTGGCGGATGGAGTGTGAAGCATCTGCACCGGCTCATCGTGCTCAGCGCCACCTACGGGCAGTCCTCGGAAATCAATGCGGCGGCTGCGGCCAGGGACTCGGACGTGCGTTTGTTATGGCGCTTTCCCAACCGGCGGCTGGATGCGGAGTCCATCCGGGATTCCCTCCTGTCCGTGAGCGGCCAACTGAACCCCGCCATGCATGGTCGTGGATTCAATTTGTTCGGTCAGCGCGGCGGACTCAGCGGCTTCACTCCGGTGGAAACCTTCACGCCGGAAAATCAAAGGCGTATGATTTATGCCCATAAAGTGCGGCGCGAACCCGAAACGGTTTTTGGCGCATTTGATTGTCCGGACGCCGGCCAGAGCACGGCTGTTAGGCGTGTCAGCACCACCCCCATCCAGGCGCTGAATCTTTTCAACAGTCCCTTCACGCTGGCCCAGGCGGACGCCTTCGCCGCGCGGGTGATGCGGGAATGCGGCGGAGATGCCGCGGCGGCGGTCGACCGCGCCTGGCAACTCGCGCTGAGCCGCCCGCCGGACGCCGGGGAGCTGGAGGACGCGCTTCCCGTGGTCAGGGAACACGGGCTTCCGGCGCTTTGCCGGGCGCTTTTCAACTGCAACGAATTCATGTTCCTGCCATGAGCCATCCCGCCGAACATCTGTCCGCCGCAGGCCGGCTGTTGCTGGACCGCCGGCGGTTTTTGTCAGGCAGCGCGACCGCCCTGGGATCGATTGCCCTGACAACTCTGCTGGGCGCCGAAGGGTTGCTGGCGGCGGAAGGGCCTGACATAGATCCCGCCCGTCCCTTCGCGCCCAGGCCGCCGCACTTTCCCGCCAGGGCGAAAAAGGTTATTGTTATCTTTTGCGCCGGGGCTGTCAGCCAATTGGAAACCTGGGACTACAAACCGGACCTGATCCAATGGGATGACAAACCGCTGCCCGGCGGACCCTCCGTGACCTTCCAGGGACCGGCCGGAAATCTTGCCAGGCCACAGTATGCGTTCCGGCCCCGCGGCCAAACGGGGAAGTGGGTCAGCGACCTGATTCCCCACCTGGCGGAACTCACCGATGACCTCGCGTTCGTGCAGTCCCTGACAAGTAAATCCAACACCCACGGGCCGGCGGAAAACTTCCTTTCCACGGGATTTGTGTTGGATGGATTCCCCTCGCTGGGAGCCTGGACGTCCTATGCGCTGGGGAGCGAAAACCAGGATTTGCCTGCCTACGTGGCGATCCCGGATCCGCGGGGCGTGCCGCAGAATGGCGCCAACAACTGGGGACCGGGTTTTTTGCCGGCCGCATTCCAAGGCACCACCATGAGTTCCAAAGCTCCTGTCAGGCACCTTTCCGCGCCGGGCGTTTCCAGTCGGGCGGACCAGGCGGCGCGATCGCTTTTGCAGAAAATCAACGCCCGGCATCTGGAGGCGCATCCGGGCGATGGAAAATTGGCGGCGCGTATTTCCAGTTATGAACTGGCCGCGCGCATGCAGCTGAGCGTGCCGGGAATCAATGATCTGAGCACGGAGCCTGACCACATTTTGAAGATGTATGGAGCGGATCAGAGTCAGAATCCTGACAAAGCCGCCTTTGCGAAAAACTGCATTCTCGCGCGGCGTCTGGTGGAGCAGGGAGTGCGCTGCGTGCAGCTTTTCAACGGGGCCTACGCCAGCGGGGGAAAGCTGAACTGGGACGGACACAGCGACCTGAAAGCCCAATATGATGTCCACGCCGAAATCATGGATCAGCCCACGGCGGCGCTGATCCGCGACCTGCGCCAACGCCGGCTGCTCGAGGACACGCTGGTGGTGTGGTGCACGGAGTTCGGCCGCATGCCGTTTTTCCAAAAAGGAGCCAAAGGCCGCGATCACAATCCTGACGGATTCACCTGCTGGATGACCGGCGCGGGCGTGAAGCGCGGGGTGAGCGTCGGCAGGACGGACGAGCTGGGACGGAAAGCCGTGGAGGACATCCATCCCCTCTACGATTTCAACGCCACCATCCTCCACCTCCTCGGCCTCAATCACGAGCGCCTGACCTTCGAACACAACGGCGTCCAACGCCGCCTGACCAATGTCGAGGGCGAAGTGATCCGGGGCATCCTGACATGATTCCGGGTTGGGATCGCCCAGCAAAGAAACGTTCCTTCCGGGTGTTGCTGCCTGACTTTTTTCCGGAATTCAAACAGCCGGTCCCCCCGTCGCACCCCAGGAAACCGCAGGTTGCCGTGGACTGCGATGACGCGTCATCGCTTTCCCATGCGAAGCTTGCCGGGCCGAATCCGATGCGATCCGGCGTAAGCGTCACGGCAAGTGCCGCCGGATGCGTGTTGACGGGGTTGTGGCGGCTGGAAGAAGAGCAAACCGCTTGGCACTTGGACCAAATTTGCGCCGTGGGGAAACTCTCCTTCCGGGTGCGGGACCTTGTCAGAAAAGGAAGCGCCTCATTCTTTCTGCAAAAGGCGACTGACCGTTTCCCCAAGTTTCCCGCCCGTCTCCCCGAGGGCCTCACCGCCGGACTTCAGTCGGTTTTTCACGGCGGGGTCACGCGCAGGCGAAGGTAGCGGCGGCCAAGGCCGGCGGGGACGGTAGCCCGCACAGTCTGCACGTCGCCCACGGTGGAAACCACGCGGGGCGTTACCCAGATCGTCTGCCAGCTTCCCGCCGCCAGGGTCCCGCTCCACTCCACGGTATAGCCGGTCCCGGCGTTGAAGGCGGCCAAGCTGCGCCGATAGCTGAACTCCCAGCCCGAGCCGTTTTGGACCAGCGCCGGTTGGTGGGTGATCGGCTGTTTGGGGTGCGAGCCGGCCGCCCATTCCAGCAGGTTGACCAATCCGTCGCCATCGAAGTCAAAGCCGTCCGCCGCAGTGCCGCTGTTGGCCGTGGTTCCGAAACGGAACTGCCGCCACTGCTCCAGCGGGCTGAATGATGCAGCGCCGACCCCCGCGAACACGTAGGCCGCCCCGGCAGAAGGGGCAGTATCCGCTTGGTTGTCGTTGACCCCGGTTGCGGCGCTGTCCTCCCAATACGCTCCCACGACCACCGTGTCGCCCGACACTGATCCCGAGTAGCCAAACTGGTCGAGCACTCCGGAGTTGCTCGCCTTCAGG
>JAQGPD010000152.1 GCA_028293305.1 Verrucomicrobiales bacterium
CGCTTGATGGATTGTTGAAATGGTTGCGGGATGAGGATTTGACGTGACCGGTCATTTTTGTTCTAATAGGGATTCCCTCCGCATCGTTCCAGTGCTGTCACTGTTCATTTTTTTAACTTCCCATGGCATTAAACCCCCAAGACCCTAACGAGCCCGAGCTGTTTCATGAGACCCATGCGACGGAGGAACTGCCTGAAAAACGCGAAGGCTACTGGCGGAAGCTGGGCGGCGGGTCGTTGACGATCAGCATCATCGTGCATGCCGTGATCATTTTGATCTTCGTGTTGTGGGTTCGCACCACCATGATCCCCGGCAAGGAGGAGGTGAATTTCCTACCCGGCGGCGGCGGCGGCGGCGGGGGGGGCGAGCAGAAGATGGCGCAGAAAAAACAGAAAGCCATTTCCCAAAGCGCGCCCAAAACCAGGATCGCCTCCGCGGTGTCGAATCCCGATGCCGTGAGCCTGCCGGATGTCACCAGCAGCCTGACGAATATGTCCTCTCTTTCCTCCGCCACCCTTGGCGGCGCGGGTCTGGGCAGCGGCGAAGGCATGGGCCGCGGCACGGGCAAGGGCTCGGGCGTAGGCTCGGGAATTGGAAGTGGTTGGGGTCCAGGCAGTGGCGCGGGTTTCATCGCCTTGCCGAAGCTGTATGCCAGCCGATGCTCCCCGGCTGAGCGCGCCGAGAAAATGAAAGCCAACGGTGGCACCCCGCAATGTGAGGAGGCGGTGCAGAAAGGCTTGGCGTGGCTGGCGAAAAAACAAAATGCGGACGGTTCCTGGGGCACGGGCCACAAGGCGGGCATGACCGGCATGGCTTTGCTTTCCTTCCTGGGCCACTGCGAGACGCCGGAGTCCCTGAAATATGGCGAGACGGTCCTGAAAGGCATCACTTATCTGATCGATCTCGGCCGCAATCAGAAACAGCAGCAGTTCGCGGGTGTCTTTTCGACCAAACCAAACGTGATCAGCAGCACCTATGAGCACGGGATCGCCACTTACGCTTTGGGTGAAATGTATTCCTTCGCCAAACTCGGCGCCAAGGAACTCCCGGGACTGCGCGAGGGCTTCGAAAAAGGAGTCAATATCATCATTGAAAACCAGAACGGCAAAGGCGCCTGGGGTTACAAGGAAGGCATCGGTTATGATCCCAAAGGCGGGAACGACCTGTCGCTGACAGGCTGGCAATTCCAAGCGCTCAAGGCGGCGAAACACACCAATTTGAAAATCGCGGGACTCTCCAAAGCGGTGAACGAAGTGGAGGATTACCTGAAGTCCATGCAGACCAAGGACGGCGGATTCGGAAATCCCGACCGTTCGGTGCACTATAACCAGTGGAACCTGAGCGGTGCTGCCGTGCTGGGCCTGCAAACCCTCGGTTCCGGCAACAGTGGTCCCGTGAACAAGGGGATCCGCTGGATCATGGACGAGACCAAAAAGGAACCGCTTTCCTGGAACAAGGACGCCTATCTTTACACCTGGTATTACAACACCCAGGCCATGTTCCAAAAGGGCGGCGACGCGTGGGACCTGTGGAACGGACAGTTCCAGAAGGAGTTGCTGGCCAACCAGTTGCCGGAAGGAAACTACAAGGCGGAAACTGCCGGGGAAGTGGCGGCGGCCAGCGCGGCGGCGGCCGGCGGGGATGCGGATATTTACCGGACCACGCTTTGCACGCTGATGCTGGAAGTTTACTACCGCTATCTGAAAGTGGGCGACCGCGACAGCGAAGGCACCACCAGCGGGCTGATGCCGGTGAAGACCAAATAATTGTCAGTAGTTAAACGGTCCGTTTTTCAATACGGCCCGGACGGCAAGCTTCCACCCAAAAGGAGATGTCGTCCGGGCTTGTTTTTTGGGGCGGGGCAGGGGATGGAAGCGGTTTGATTTTTTTGATATGTTCACGGATTCCCACGCTCATCTGACCTCTGAAACCTATGCCGGCACGACGGATGGCATTCTGGAAGATGCCAGGAAGGCAGGAGTCACCAGGATGGTCAGCGTGGGTTGTGATGTGGAAAGCAGTGCCAAAGGCATGGAACTCGCGGCCCGGCACGATTTTGTCAGAGCTTCGGCGGGATTGCATCCCACGTATGTGACGGAGGAGCCGGCGGCGGATTGGTTGGCGCAGCTTCGCGGGATGGCATCGCGGCGGGAGTGTGTGGCGATCGGGGAGACGGGATTGGATTTTTACCATCCGGCGCCGGAGGGTTGGAGTTGGGAGCGGTATGTGGCTTTGCAGAAGGAATGTTTCGCGGCGCAGTTGGCTTTGGCGGCGGAGCTGGGGAAAAATGTGATTGTGCATCAACGGGATCGGTCGGGAACGGATTGTTGGGAGGCGATCAAGGAAATGATGGAGCCGTGGCACGGAAAGGTCCGTGCGGTTTTTCATTGCTGGCTGCATGGCTGGGAGGAGGCGCGGCCGATGGTGGAAAAGGGGCATCTGATTTCCTTCACCGGCATCGCGACTTATAAAAACGCCCCCGTAGTGGCGGCCTGCGCGGCCGGGGCGCCGGCGGGGAGTTTTATGTTGGAAACGGACAGTCCCTATCTCGCTCCGGTGCCCCGCCGCGGAAAACGGAATGAGCCGGCGTTTTTGAAGCACACGGCGGAATCCATCGCGGCCGCGCGGGGAATCAGCCTGGCGGAATTGGCGGCGATGACCGAGCCGGTGGTGGACGGATTTTTTGGTTGGTCCCGCCAAGGTTGAAAAGGAACCGGTTGTGGGCTTTCAGCGCTCCCGGCGTGACGGCGCGCATCAAGCGACCTCGGTGCCACCGGACGGGTGATTTTTCAGGTTTTCCGTGGCGGGCGGAGTCGGTCGGGGTTTGGTGGAGGGATGAGTGAGATTGCTGAGCGATTGCAGGAAACGAGGGAGCGGCTGGATGCGGCGGCCTTGAGGTCGGGGCGTGCGGCGGGCGACGTGGAGTTGTTGGCGGTGAGCAAAACGTTTCCGCCCTCCGCGGTGGAGGAGGCGGCGCGGGCGGGGCAGCGGCTTTTCGGCGAGAGCCGGGTGCAGGAGTGTCTGGACAAAATCCCGGCTTTGTCGCCCCAGTTGAGGTGGCATTTCATCGGGCACCTGCAGTCGAACAAAGTGCGGAAGGTCCTGCCTCTGTGCGAGGCCTTCCACAGCGTGGATAGCACGGAGCTGGCGCTTGATCTTGAACGCATTGCCGAGGACGTGGGCTGTCGGCCGCAGGTTTATCTGCAGGTGAATGTGGCGGGGGATGGAAGGAAATTCGGTTTCACGGCGGAAAGTGTCAGGCGGGAAATCGGAGGCTTGCTGGAGTTGAAGCGGGTGGAAGTCGTGGGGTTGATGACCATCCCGCCCCTCGTGGCGGAGGCGGAGGATTCGCGGCGCCATTTCGCGGCGTTGCGGGAGCTGAGGGATTTGTTGGAAAAGGACCTGGGGGTGCCGTTGCCGGGACTTTCCATGGGGATGAGTGGCGACTATGAAGTGGCGGTGGAGGAGGGGTCGACAATTGTCAGGGTGGGGAGTTTTCTATTTGGTGGAAGATGATAAATTAGAAATTCCATATCGACATTGCTCTGGGAAAGCCTTAAGAATCCGACCCATGAGCCTTCATTATTCTGTCAAAATTCTAGTTAGTTTATTGTTGGCAAGCAATGTATATGCTGTGCAAGTCATTGGCACTACGGGGAATACAACCGCGCCGGTGGATGACCCGGGATTTGCGAACATCGGGACGCTGAATGGGGCCTCGGCCATTTATTTGGGGGATCGCTGGGTGCTGACGGCCTCCCATGTGGGCTCGGGGTCGGTGATTTTCGGCGGGACGACTTATACGGTGAGTGGCCCCGTGACTCAGCTGACCAACATGGGGACGCCCGGGATGACTTCGCAGACGGATATGATTTTGTTCCAAATCAATGCGGATCCGGGGCTGCCCTCGCTGACGATCAGTCCAGGCGCTGCCGCGCCAGGAGACGATTTGATGATGATCGGCAATGGAACGAATCGGAATTCCTTCCGATCCTTTTACTCGGTCGTGCAGGGGCCCGGGGTGAATGATGACGTGTGGACCGCGGTGGGTGGCCCGGGGGCGGGCGTGCAGGAGTTGTTTCTGCCATCCAGCGGAAATGCTGTGAGGTGGGGGACCAATGATGTGGACAGCGCGGGTCTGAATGTGAACGCGGGATCCGGGTCGGTGAGGTCATTCGCGACGGTTTTTGACGATGACCCCACGGGTAGACCCAATGAGGCTCAAGGAGTTCTGGGTGACAGTGGGTCCGGGGTGTTCCGCAAGGATGGGCTGGGGAACTGGCAACTGCTGGGGATGACGCATGCCATCGGAAGCGTTTCGGGGTATGACAATATTCCGGCATCGCCGGCCAGCAGTGTGATCGGGGACAGCGCCACTTTCGTGGCGGATTTGAGTTTTTATCGGACGCAGATTCTGACGGTGATCCCCGAGCCTGGGTCGGCGACCTTGGCGGCGGCCGGTTTGCTTGGCCTCTTGCGCCGCCGCCGCGCCTGACCAGAGTGGGCGGATGCCCCCCGAAATCGCAACTGCCACTGAACATTGGTATGCCCCTTTGGCATGGCCTGGAACGCTGATTATCACGGTGTTGCAGTGGGGATTGGTGCCACACCTTCTGGCTCAGCGGAATAAGTCACCCAATGCGACGCTGGCGTGGCTGTGGGCGATTTTGTTATTTCCGGTCGTCGGGGGCATCACTTATTTTTTAATGGGATCCGAGCGCGTCCACCGGCGGAGGCTGCATATGATCCATGATCTGGAAAGTCGGACGGGTCCCATGGGAGACCTGCCGAGCTGCGAGTATCTGAGCAAAGTGCCCGAGTTGGAAAGGATCAACGGATTTCCGCCGACCGGTGGCAATGGGGTGGTTTTGTTGAGCACCGGGGATGCTTTTTTCACGGATCTGTTGCGGACGATCCGGGAGGCCCGGCATCATTTGCATCTGCAATTTTACATTTGGAGCACGGACCGGACGGGGCGCACCGTGCGGGACGCCTTGGTGGAGGCGGCGGAGCGGGGGGTGCATGTCCGGATTTTATTGGATGAGATCGGATCGGTTTTCACCACGCGCCGATTTTTCCGGAAGCTCGAAAAGGCGGGCGGAAAGTTCTCGTGGTTTCACACTTTTTCCCCGCTGCGTGGGCGGGTGCATTTGAATCTGCGGAATCACCGGAAGCTGGTCATCGCGGATGGGCAGGTGGCATTGACGGGCGGGATGAATGTGGCGGATGAATATTGGAAGGGATCCAAGGGGCCGCCCCATCGTGATTTGCATGTGAGGGTGACGGGGCCGGCGGTGACCCAGCTGGCGGCGGTCTTTGCGGAGGACTGGTATTTCGCGAAGGGCGAGGCTTTGATCAATCCGGAGGAATTTTATCCCGCCCAGGCGGCGGAGGGGGCGGTGGAAATGCAGGTGGTGCCTGGCGGTCCTGACAATGATCTGAATGAGATCCAACTGACCGTTCTGGCCATGTTGCAGCGCACAAGTCAGAGGTTGCGGCTGATGACGCCGTATTTTGTGCCGGAGGATGCGGTGCTGTCCGCCATCCAGTTGGCGGCCATGCGGGGGATCCAGGTGGAGCTGATGGTGCCGGCGAAGGGGGATCATTTTTATCTGACGCATGTGACACGTTCCTATTATGAGGATTTGTTGCCGCTGGGTGTCAGGATTTTTGAATATCAGCCCAGCCTGTTGCACGCCAAGGTGGGAATCATCGATGATCATAGCGCCATGTGCGGCAGCGCGAATCTGGATGTGCGGTCGCTGCGGATCAACTTCGAGCTGAATATCGCCTTCCATTCGCCCGGGGTGGCGGCGGAGCTGAACGGATTATTCGAGCAAAATCTCCGGGATTGCCGTGAAGTGAGCGAGGAGAGTCATGCGGCCAGGCCGTTCAGCCACAAGTTGTTGGAGGTGGTCTGCCGACCGCTGACCTCGTTGCTGTGACCACGGGCGGGGCGTGGGTCGCGGAGCGCCGGGCGGCGGGCGTGGGTGGCGGGCGTGGGTGGCGGGCGTGGGTGGCGCGTGACGGATGACGGGTTGGTTCACGTGACGGAATTGTGACAGTGCATTTGTGGCGGATCGGAGGAATGCGGAGTTAGTGTGCCTCATCAAACCCATTCAAGGTTTTATGATAACACCCATTAAAATGACACCCCCCGAGGACCTCGCGCTGCAGCCGCTGCGTGAAGTCGGAGCCCAGGAAAAGACCCAATTCTGGGATATGGAAGACGTGATGCAGGCCCTGCGCGTGGCCAACCGCCGCGGCATCCCGCTGAAAAAGCTCTTCAATCACCCCGACGGCCCCGAGGTTCTCGCACGCGCCTGCTGAAGCAGCCCGCGATCAGGCCTCCCGAAATACCGCGGAGGCGACGGGGCTTTGAAAAAGAAGTGCCCATGGTCCACAACCCGTTCACCGCTCCGGTGCACGGGTTTTGTGTTTTCACAGGGTTCCGGCCAGGACCAGGGCCCAGCGGCGGGCGGCGGGGGAATCGTGATTGGAGCGGCTTCCGGTTGCGCGCTGCCGAATACGGGGCAGGTGATCCGATATGAACCTGCCTCTGATCAATTTCGGGGATCTTCCTCCGGATGGACGCAACTATTCCGGTGAGTTCCGCACAGATCCCTTTGCACTCCCCGGGAAATTCGATCCCGCCTTCGTGCCGCCCCTCCGCTATGACCTGAACGTGCGTCTGGATGACGGGGACGTGATCGTGGAGGGCTCCGTGGAAGCGCGTTTCATGCTGCAATGCTCCCGTTGCGCGGCAAAACTGCCCTGGGCGGTGGATTTGGACCCCTATTTCACGTGTGAAGCGAAGGAAGGCGATACACTGGACTTGACAGCACAGATTCGTGAAGATATCCTGCTGGCCCTTCCCGGTTACCCCCGCTGCGAGGAGTCCAATGTCGAACCGCAACCCTGTCAAACGGAAGGCGCGTTCCCTCCGGAAGGCGAGTTTATCCCGCTGACCGATGAAACATCGGGCGCCCCCGCGCAGGATGTCTGGAAAGCCTTGGACCGCCTGCCACCCGGCGGGCCGGGATCCGCCTCATAAGTTCCTCGTTTCCTCACTCAAATCCTCAACTCCCCGCCCCCATCCCATGGCTGTTCCAAAACGCAAATCTTCCCGCAGCAAACAAAAGATCCGTGCCGCCTCCCATCGTTGGCACGCTCCCAAGCTGAACTCCTGCTCGAACTGCGGCTCCGCCGTTCCTTCCCACATCGTCTGTCCCTCCTGCGGCACCTATAAAGGCCGCAAAGTGATCGAAGTCGCGGAAATCGCCTAGGCAAGGCACCGGGCGGGGATTTCCCGCCTCAAAACCACTCTTCCCGCCGGACGTTGCAAAGCGTCCGGCGTTTTGTGTTGTGCCCTAGGGCGGCTGGGTGTTTGGAGGGTTGTGCGGGCCCGGCGGTGCGATTGGGTCTGGGAATAGGTCCTATGTGACCTGTAGGACTTATAGGACCTATTTTTTGCCGTGCCGGACGTGTTTCAGACCGGGGTGGCGCGCGTCCGGGGCCGGAGCGGCTCCGGGA
>JAQGPD010000167.1 GCA_028293305.1 Verrucomicrobiales bacterium
ACAACGGGAGGCCGTCAAGGACGCCAGCAAGCACCTGCTGACAAAAGTGTTGGAAGTGGTGGCCCAGCGGCATGACTGGACCGCCAAAGAACCCACCAAGGCAGAGGTGGAAGTCCTGATCCAAGGAGAAGTCTTTACGCTATTGCCGGATCCTCCATTCACTGAAGAAGACAAGGCCGCACTCGCTGGACGAGTATTCCAACACGTTTTCCAGCAAAGCAGTGCTGGAGCTTTTGGAACTCAGGCGGCTTGAAATTTTTTCGATCATTACCGCCGGTGATCTTCCTTGTGTTATTATCACATTGGAATTGCTCACGCATTCAATGAGTGCCACGGAGAAGTTCCGGTCGCTTTGGAAGCGGAGACATTTGCGGTGCTGGCAGGGCAACTGGAAAAGCTGCAGGGGGTAGTATTATCTGGTATGACCTCGGAACACTTCCGGCCAGGCAAGCCGGCGCCGGTGCATCGGGTGGCGGCGGTGTGAGCGGGACTGCCTTGGGGCAAAGGGTGGATATTTCCGGTTTTCTCCGGGGGAGACTGCCGCCAGGTAGGAGGTTCCTTATGAGTTCCTCTCCTTCCTATCAAAAACTCCGTGCCCGCTTCCGCGAGGCTGCTTTGCTGCGATCGACCGAGGGGGTGTTGGGGTGGGATCAGGAGACGGGGTTGCCTCCGAAGGCGGTGGGGTGGCGGGCGGAGCAGATGTCGCATTTGTCGGGTTTGGTGCATCGGTTGACGACGGGGCGGGAAATCGGGGAATGGCTTGGGGAATGCGAGGTGGCGGGGTTTGCGGGGGAATCGACGGAGGGGGTGAATGTGCGGGGTTGGCGGCGGGAGTATGATCGGGCGACCAAGCTGCCGGCGGCGCTGGTGGAGGAGTTTTCCCTGACAACTTCCGCGGGGATGCACGCGTGGGCGGAGGCGCGGAAGGTTTCGGATTTTTCCGCCTTCCGGCCGGTGTTGGAAAAGCTGGTGAGGCTTTGTCAGGAAAAGGCGGATCACTACGGCTGGACGACTTGCCGCTATGATGCCTTGATGGATATTTACGAACCCGGAGCCCGCAGCGCGGACATCGGGGCGCTGTTTTCGGAGTTGGGCCCGGAGGTGGCGGGTTTGATAGGACCGGCCATGGAAAAGGCGGCGGCGCAGCCGGAGAATTTGTTGGCGGGGCACTATCCGGTGGCGGCCCAGCAGGCATTCAACCGCGAGGTGGCGGCGGCGGTGGGTTTTGATTTCGAGGCCGGCCGCATCGACACCACCACGCATCCTTTCTGCACAGGACTGGGTCCGGGTGATACGCGGCTGACGACCCGCTATGACGAGTCGGATTTATTCGGTTCGCTTTACGGCGTGCTGCATGAAGCTGGACATGGGCTCTACGATCAGGGCCTGCGCGCGGAGGAGTGGGGCCTGCCGGCGGGGGACGCGGTGTCGCTGGGCATTCACGAAAGCCAGAGCCGGCTGTGGGAAAACCACATTGGCGGCAGCGATGCTTTCTGGGAGCACTGGTATCCGCGGGCGTGTCATCATTTTCCGGGCCTGACAAAGTTCACGCCTTCACAAATCGCGGCCGCGGCGCGCCGGGTGTCGCCATCCTTCATCCGCGTGGAGGCGGACGAAGTGACTTATGATCAACACATTATTCTGCGGTTCGAGTTGGAGCGGGGATTGATCAATGGCGACCTGGCCGTCAAGGACGTGCCGGAGGCGTGGAACGCGAGGTTCAAGGAATTGTTGGGACTGACGGTCCCGGATGACGCGCGGGGATGCCTGCAGGACATCCACTGGAGCATGGGGAGTCTGGGTTATTTTTCGACTTACACCTTGGGAAATCTAAATGCCTCGCAGCTGATGAAAGCGGTCAGGGCGGCGCATCCGGGACTTGATGGGGAGCTGGCTTCAGGCAAGTATTCCACGTTGCTGGGCTGGCTTCGGAAAAACGTCCAGGAGCTGGGTCAGACGCTGGATCCCCCGGAGCTGATGCGACGCGCGACGGGCGAAACGACGAACGCGAAGCACCACCTGGAATACCTCCGCGGCAAGTTTTTGTGATCCCATGAAATCCGGACCTCTGGCTCTGCAAGGCGCGCTCATTCTGGCCGATCCCTCGTTGCGGGGCTCTGTCTTCCAACAATCCGTGCTGCTCCTGATTTCCCACGAGCCCGGCGCGGGGACTCAGGGTCTGGTGCTGAACCAACCGACGGACCAGACGCTGGGGGATATCCTGACCGCGCCGGATTTGAAACCGCTGGGGGATGTGCCCGTTTACAATGGAGGTCCGGTTTCCCCGGGAGAATTGATGTTGGTGGGCCTGCGGTGGAATGAGGTGGCGGAGCGGTTGGAAAGCCGCTCGCCGCTGGGCGTGTCGGGAGCCCTGCGCGCCCAGGCGGACGGTTGGGAAATCCGGGCCTTTGTGGGCTATACAGGGTGGAGTGCGGGACAGTTGGAGGAGGAGTTCGAGCGGCATTCCTGGATTCTCACTCCTCAAAAAAAATCTGCTTTGGATGGCACGGAAGGCACCTCGTTGTGGAGGACCCTTTTGCGGGGAATGGGGCCGGTGCAACAGTTGCTATCCGATCTGCCGGATGATCCTTCGCTTAATTAATCGGATTGGTTCGCGCGGGGTCGGCAAGGTGCGCGAAACCGGAAAATCAGGGCCGGGCAGGGCGTGCGGGTTGGTTTTCCGGCTGACTGGGCAGGTGCCCGGGCGGAAATGGCAGGTGCCTGGCGGGCGGCCGGAGTTTTGTTAGCCGGTCAGACCTGCTTCTTCGAGGCGGGCGGCCATTTCGCTGGATTGGAGGGTGCCGATCATGCCGGCGATGTCTCCTTCCATGTAGTTGGAAAGGTTATAAAGGGTGAGGTTGACGCGGTGGTCGGTGATGCGGTTTTGCGGATAGTTGTAGGTGCGGATTTTTTCCTCGCGGCCGCCGCTGCCGATCAGGGCTTTGCGATTGGCGGAGTATTTGGCGGCTTCCTCCTGCTGTTTGCGCTCGAGGAGCCGGGAGCGGAGGATGGTGATGGCTTTTTCCTTGTTTTTGATCTGGCTGCGGCCGTCCTGACAACGGACGATGAGGCCGGTGGGAAGGTGGAGGACCTGGACGGCGGAGTCGGTGGTGTTGACGCCCTGGCCGCCGGCGCCGCTGGCGCGGCACACTTCGATGCGGAGTTCGTCGGATTTGATTTCGACATCGACCTCATCCGCCTCCGGGAGGACGGCGACGGTGGCGGTGCTGGTGTGAATGCGGCCCTGGGCCTCGGTGGCGGGGACGCGCTGGACGCGGTGGACGCCGCTTTCGTATTTCAGATAGCGGAAGACTTCCTCGCCGGTGACTTTGAAGACGACCTCGCGGTAGCCGCCGGCGTCCGAGGTGCTGGCGTCCATGGGTTCGATTTTCCAACCCATGGTGTCGACATAACGGCTATACATGCGGAGGAGGTCGGCGGCGAATAGGCCGGCTTCGTCGCCGCCGGT
>JAQGPD010000189.1 GCA_028293305.1 Verrucomicrobiales bacterium
CTATGCCGTGGTCGGGATCTCCGACGGCGGAAATGAAATCAACCTGCGCATTGCCCATAACAGCCAGGCCCTGTTCATGTTCGAGTCCCGGAATCCACCGATCAACGCGCCGATCACCAATCCTGTAACCATTCCCTCCCCGGTCCCGGAGCCCGGAGCCGCGGCGCTGGCCTTGCTATCGCTGGCCATGCTCGCACCCCGCCGCCGCGCGGGCCGCCCGTCATAACGCAGGGACACCCCGGAGTCAGAAACCGACTTCCAGCCAGGCGGCATCGTCAGTGCCCGACACCGTGACCTGGCGCTGACTGCCTTTAGCCGAAGCCGGCACCAGGGCCCAATCCCCCGGCTTCAATTCCGCGCCGTCGGCTGTCCTCACAATGCCTGACAACATTCCAATCATCAAAAATCCGCCATCCCCGCCCACTTGGACCGCCTGGGGAAGCGCCCCTCCGGCGGATCGGCGGTGAACCGTGAAATACTCGCAGGAAGCCAGCAGACCCTCGCTGTCCGGGGTGCCCAAAGCGGGCGCGGTGTCCGCGAAGTCAATACACCGCAGGCTTTCCTCCACATGCAGCTGGCGGGGTTTTCCGTCCAGCCCCATGCGGTTCCAGTCGAACACACGGTAAGTCGTGTCGCTGTTTTGTTGGATTTCAAAAATCAACAACCCCGCGCCGATGGCATGCAGGCGGCCGCTGGGGATGAAAATAAAATCGCCTTCCCGCGCCGGCAGTTGAGGGACCAAGCCCGCCGCCGTGCCATCCGCCAGGGCTGCGGCCAATGTTTCACGCGTGGTTCCCGGCGTCACTCCCGCATACAGGCAGGCCCCGGGCTCCGCGCCGGTGATCACCCACATCTCCGTCTTCGGTTCCCCTTGCAGCGCCGCCGCCTCGGACGCCGGCGGATGAACCTGCAGGGAAAGCGTGTCCCGCGCGTCCAGAATCTTAATCAATAACGGAAAGCGTTCCGACTCCGGAGCCGCCGCGCCGAAGATCTCCGCGCGATGCTGCGTCCACAACTCATGCAGGGTTTTCCCCACATAGGCCCCGCCCGTCACCACGCTTTGTTCATCCGGGCGGTCCACCACTTCCCAGCTCTCGCCATAAGGCACTCCGGCGGCGGGCAGCTGCCTCCCATACACGCTTTCCAATTCCCGCCCGCCCCAAACGCGCTCCATATATAAAGGCCGCAAACGGATCATGGCGGAGGAGGCAGGGACATCGGAGGAAGCAGAATCAAAGCTCATTGCCAGCCATCTCAGAATTCCCCCGCCCTGTCAAACGTCCCCTGCCCCGAATCCCCGGGATAAGGCCAAGCGCCCTCCGCGTAATACTTCCCTCCGGCACCTCCCGCGGCTCCCCGATCCGCCATTTTCCTCCCGGCCCTCCATCCCATGAACCATCCGCTGCTCCCACCCTCACGCATTCCCTCCTCCCCCCTCCGCATCCTCCCGCTCCTGGCCTGGCTGCTCGCGGCCGCCAACACCACCGCACCCGCGCAGACTCCGGCCACGGCCGCCACGGCCGCCGCCGACGCCGGAAATCTGGAAACCGCCGCCCCATTCCTGACACCGGGCCGCGTCCAGGGCGACCCCTTGTTCTTTGTCCAATCCGACCCCGCATCCCCTCCGCGCGCCACGCTTTTTCAAGTCCCCTCCTCGCCTCCGGTCATCCGCAGCGCCACCCTGGAGGTCACTTACGAAGCCGGAAAGGATTACCTCTGGGAATCCGGCAGCCGCGACCTGACGCTTCCCGCCGGATCCCGCATTCCCTTCAAAACCCTTGCCGCGCTCCATCCCGCGCCCAACACGCCTAACAGCTATAGCGCCGCCCGCGATGGCAGGTCATGGATGCTTTTCGGCGAAGGCCGGTTCTTCCATGATCTGCAATGCGCCGCCTTCTACCCCACCGCCGCGGCATGGGACGGTCCCGTGCCCGCTCCCGCACCGGACAGTCAGCTGGCCGCGATCCGGAAAAAGCTCATCGACCGCCAGCCTCTGAAGCTCGTCACCCTGGGCGACAGCATCTCCACCGGCGCCAATGCCTCCGCGAGCGCCGACGCCCCGCCCCGCCAGTTTGGTTATCACGAATTGGTGTGCGCCGGACTGCAAAAAGAATTCGGTTCCGTGGTCAGTGGGAAAAACCTCTCCGTCGGCGGCATGGATTCCGTCTGGGGCGGGACCCGCGTCCCCGCCGTCCTGGCGGAATTGCCGGACATCGTGCTCCTCGCCTTCGGCATGAACGACGCCTCCGCCAAGCGCACCCCGGAGGAATTCCTCCGCGTCACGCGCGATATCACGGACCGCCTCCAGACGGCACGGCCGGGCTGTGTTGTTATTCTGATCTCCCCCATGACGGCGAATCCGGAATGGTCGCATGCCTCCCCGGACCTGTATCCCGCCTACGCGGAGGTCCTGAAAAGCCGGACCGGACCGGACTGCGCCCTGGCCGACGTCACTTCAATCTGGACTTCGATTCTAACCAAAAAGCCGTATCTCAGCCTCTCCGGCAATGGGCTGAATCATCCCAACGATTTCGGCCATCGGCTGTATGCGGACACCATCCTGTCCACCTTCGGTCGCCGCCCCTGATGCCGCCGCCGCCTGCCCGAAGCGCGCCCGCGTTCCGGCGCGGCCCGCCCGGACGGAAAAATTACCAATACGTATAAATCCGATTTCGGAACACCCGGGATTCACACCCTAGCTTATAGATATTAAAATAGTAACTTTATTTTTGCACACCGACTGACGGTTTTATACTCATCAAATGATTGACGTATGAATTATTTTGATGGTTCGGGCATGGATCGCCGCGATTCCCCATTGGAAAAACATTAAGATATTTTCCTCCCACTCATAATGCACCCGTGACGGAGCCAATCACTGAAAAGTGTTGTGGGCGGGAGGATTTTCAAGGTATCCCTGGAATGGGACTGGGGATTGAGGATACGCGACATATGATTTCACGCAACCAAGGGACCAATAAGGGCCTCGCCTCCCCATCCTTAAGATAGGGCCGGGGATTTTCTTATCTGTTTTGAACGGAATGGCGCGTCATATGCTGATGTGGGTTTCACTATTGATACCTCCCATCAGAATATGAAACCCTACCCTAACTCAAGCAGGGGGCGACGCGGCGCGTTGCCCCTTCTCTTCCTGGGTCTGCTCTGCCTCTCCGCACCAGCCCAGGGAATCATCACCCAATCCGAGCCGGATGACTCCATCCCGACCGCCAAGGACACCGGCCTGACCGCCGGCACCAGTGGCATCAAGGTCGCCTTCGGCCACACCGGCGACGGTCCTTACGGGCTGCCTCCCGGCGACAGCACGGGCGACGTGGATTTCTTCAAGGTCTCCGCCGCCGCGGGCCAGAAGATCTTCGCCAATATCAACAATGCAGGCATTGATCCTGACTTCGACTCCTACCTCGGGATCTATGATTCCGCCGGCAACCTCCTCGTGGAAGCGGATGACAAGGGAAATACCTCCCGCGGCTATGACCGGACGAGCGTCGCCACCTGGACGGCCGTGACCGCCGGTGATTATTATGTTTGCGTCAGCAACTGGATCGCCGCCACCAGCCTCCCCAACGACCCCTTCGTGCCCGGCACGGCACCCGGCCTCCCCGGCGGCAAAGCGGGTCCCTATCAACTGTTCGTGGGCTTGGATGTCGCGGCTCCCGTCCCGCAATTCGTGGGCGGATCCACCGGTTATCCCGTCCCGGCTTTTCTTCCGGTCAAAGCGGTGGGCACGCCCCGCTATGACGGTGTGCTGACGCTGCGCAACATCAGCCCCGGCACCGGACCCTCGGCCGCTTATGTGATCAACAGCTTCTCGATCACCGGAACGCACGCCTCGCGCTTCACGGTGTCGAATCTCGTCACTCCCGTCAGCATCCCGGCGGGCGGGGAATTGAATGTGAACATTTCCTTCAATGCGGCAGGTTTCTCCGGACTCGCGGAAGCCGTCCTGAACCTGAACTCCAACGATCCGTTCGCGCAGAACTTCGTGCTGAACACCTACGGCAGCCCGGTCATCGGCGGCGGCAAGTTCGCCATCACCCAGGTCAAAGCCACCACCGGCACCATTGGCTCCATCGCCGCTGCGGACGATCTGCTGAACGGCATCATCCCCGGCACCACCCTGACCGGCGAGACCCCCGCCATCAACTACGGTTCCGGTGGTGAAGGCCACGTCGGCAACGACTTCGCCTTCCTCGGAACTCCGCCCGCGATTGACAACTTCGCGACCAAAATCACGGGTTCGTTCTCCATCCGCACGGCGGGGGATTACACCTTCCTGGGTTATTGCGATGACGGCCAACGCCTCATCATCGATGGCGAAACGCTCTACAGTTTTGAAGATGCGAACACCGACCACTTCGGCTTCAAAAACCTGACCGCGGGCCTGCACACCTTCGAGTTGACCCACTATGACGGAGCCGGTGGCAACGCCGCGGAAATCCTCATCTCCAAGCAACCCGGCCAATTCACCAGCTACATTTCCTCCACCTGGGAATTGTTGGAAGCCTTCAGCGACGACTCCGACGGCGACGGCATGCCCAACGCCTACGAGACCAGCAACGGCACCAACCCCGACGTCAATGACGCGGGTGTGGACCTCGACACGGACGGCCTCACCAACATTCAGGAATACGCCGCCGGCACCAAGCCCACCGTGGCCGACACGGACGCGGACGGTTACAAGGACGGCGTGGAAACCAAAACAGGCATCTGGGTCAGCCCCACCAACACCGGCAGCGATGCCCTGGTGGCCGACTCGGACGCGGACGGTCTCCTGGACGGTGTGGAAAACCTGACACAAGCCACCACCGGCCCAACCCAGCCCGGAACCGACCCTAACAAGAAAGACACCGACGCCGACGGCTACGCGGACCTGAGTGAAATCACCCTCGGCACCGATCCGAAAGTATTGGCCAGCGTGCCCACCTTCACGCTCCAGCCGACCTTCACGGAAACTTTCGATGCGCCCGGCTTCCACTCCACCTACCTCTTCAAGTCCTTCACCGAGCCGCCTCCCTTCGCCCCCGGAGTTTATGATAGTGAAATCGTCTCCCATGGCAAGGTCGGCCAGCTGACCGACACCAGCACCGGGAACCATAACTCGGTTTACTTCGACTTCGTGGACACCGTGAACGCCCCGGTCGTCCAGATCGCGTTCGATTTCCGGATCGCCACCGTGGACACAAATCCCGCGGACGGATTCGGCATCGGCCTGTTCCGGAGATCGGCGTATGGCTCCAACGGCGCCACCGCCGCCATCACCGCCGCCAAAGCCTGGGAAAATCCCCTCGGCGCCGGTGGTTACGGAGACGCGCTGTTCTTCGGTTTTGGAATCTACGGGACGGATGTGATCCGTGTGACCGGCCCTGCCGCTCCCACCGTCGCCGCCGGCTCCCTGAATCCCAGCTTCGGACTGGCCACTGGTTTGTATAACCGCGCCATCATCACCGTCATCACGAACGGCACCGGCGGCAGCATGGTGAAACTGGAAATCATCGAGGACTCCGAAGGCGTGGCCACCCGCCGCGTGATCTTCGACAACGTCCTCGTTCCCGGCTTCACGATCGCCTCGGAGGACTTCCGCCTCATCGCCGGCGCACGCACCGGAGCTTCGGTTTCCAAAGTGGAACTGGACAACATGAGCGTTTCCATCCCGGAACAACCGACCCCGTCCCTCGTGCTCTCCACCACCATGGGCAGCATCCTGGCGGATATCTATGACGGCTCCACCTCCGCGGTGAATCCCGCCACGCTCCAAGTCACGGTCAACGGCGCGCCGCTCACCATCACACCGACGAAAACCAGCAACATCACCACGGCTTCCTATGTCGGTGCCCCCGGCGTGTTCTTCACCCCTGGCCTGAACACGGCGGTCTTCACCTACTCCAGCACGACGGGCACTCCCTACACGGACACCCGCACGTTCACGGTGGATCCCTATCTGTTATTGCCGCCCTCCCTCGCCCTGCCCTCCAGCGCGGGTGTGACCGCCGGATTCAATGTGAAAACCTACCAGGTTTCCCCCATTGTTGCCGGAGCCACGACCCCGAACTGGCTGGACTACGCGGAAGGCCTCCTCGCCGGAGCCACCGGTTCGCCATTCGTCGGAGGCAATGTCGCCGACCTGACCAACGCCACCAATGGAATCTTCCACACCGACACCATCAACTTCGAGCAGGACGGTCTGGCCTTCGGATTCTTCAGTGGCGAAAGCATGGTCCCCGGCATCCCCGGCACGACGTTCAGCACTGACAACTACGCCATCGAGGCCCTCAGCTGGGTGAACTTCCCCACCGCCGGCCTCTATCGCTTCGGTGTCACGGCCGACGACGGATTCCGCGTCAGCGT
>JAQGPD010000654.1 GCA_028293305.1 Verrucomicrobiales bacterium
CGACAAATGCTATGACAATCGCGAATGGGTCTGGCCCTACCGCGAAGCCGATCCGATGGGCGGGCACGATCCCTACAGCGCCAGCAAAGGAGCCGCCGAAATCGCCATCGCCTCCTACCGCCGCTCCTACTTTTCCCACCCCGCCTCCCCCGTCCTCCTCGCCAGCGCCCGCGCCGGCAACGTCATCGGCGGAGGCGACTGGGCCGCCGACCGCATCATCCCCGACTGCTTCCGCGCCCTCGCCGCCAACCAGCCCATTCCCGTCCGCAACAAAATAGCCACCCGCCCCTGGCAACACGTCCTGGAGCCCCTCTCCGGCTACCTCCACCTCGCCGCCAGCCTTGCCGCCGCCCGCGCCGGCCAGCACCCTTTCCCCGCCGCCGCCCTCGCCGGCCCCTTCAATTTCGGCCCCGCCCTCACCTCCAACCGCACCGTCGCCCAACTCGTCCAGGAACTGCTCAAACACGTCCCCGGCGCTTGGACCGACGCCTCCGACCCCCACGCCCTCCACGAGGCCTCCAAACTCAACCTCGCCACCGACAAAGCCTTCCACCTCCTCGGCTGGCAACCCGTCTGGGACTTCGAAACCACCCTCGCCCAAACCGCCGCCTGGTATCTCCAGTCCGCCCCCCTCCCCCCCGGCACCCCCCGCCAGCCCCTCACCCAATCCCAAATCGCCGCCTACACCACCGCAGCCCAGTCCCTCCACCTCCCCTGGGCCACCTAACCTCCCGCACCACCCCTCATTCCAAAGCCCCGGCATTTCCAAATTTCTTAATTTCAAGATTTTCCTACCGGCGCCAACCCCCTTCCACCGCCCCTCCCAAACCGGATTTTATGAAAACCCCGTGCTCATGCCGCAGTTGCGGTTCCTCCCGACTCCAACCTTTCCTGGACTTGGGAATACAGCCCTTGGCCAACAACCTCCTCCGTCCCGGCGACGCATTTGATCAGGAGCCCCGCTTCCCCCTGATCGTCGCCGCCTGTCAGGACTGTTGGATGGTGCAGATCACCGAAACCATACCGCCCACCGCCCTCTTCGAGGACTACATTTATTTTTCCTCCTTTTCGGACGCCATGCTGCGTCATGCCAAGGACGCCGTGGAAAAACACATCCACACCTGTCACCTGGGAGCCGGGAGCTTCGCCGTCGAGATCGCCAGCAATGACGGCTACCTGTTGAAAAACTTCGTCACCGCCGGCATCCCCTGCCTGGGAGTCGAACCCGCGAAAAACATCGCCGTGGTCGCGGAAAAAGCTGGCGTCCCCACCCTCTGTGAATTCTTCGGCAAGGACACCGCCGCCATGGTCCGCTCCAGCCACGGCCCGGCGGACCTGATCCTCGGAAACAACGTCTTCGCCCACGCCCCCGACATCAACGACTTCATCGGCGGCATGGCGCATCTCCTCAAAAAAGACGGACGCGTCGTGGTGGAATTCCCGTATTTGGGAGACTTTATCGAAAACCTTGAATTCGACACCGTCTATCACGAGCACGTCTTCTACTTCTCCGTCACCGCCCTCCAGCCCGCCTTCGCCCGGCATGGCTTGGAAATCTTCGATGCTGAAAAAATAGCCATCCATGGCGGTTCCCTCCGCCTCTCCGCCGGACATGCCGGGCAGCATCCCGTGACCCCCGGCCTCACCGCCTTGATCTCCGAGGAAAAAGCCGCGGGCATGACCACTTTGGCATACTATGAGGAATTCGCCCAAAAAGTGGGCACCCTCAAAACCCAACTCAGGGAACTCATCGCCCGGCTGAAATCCGAAGGCAAAACCCTGGCGGCCTACGGAGCCTCCGCCAAAGGAAGCACCCTTCTCAACTACTTCGGCATCGGCTCCGAATCCCTGGACTTCGTCGTCGACCGCAGCACCTACAAACAAGGCCGCCTCACCCCCGGCACCCACCTTGAGATCGCCGACCCAGCCCTGCTCCTCACCCGGAAGCCCGACTACACCTTGCTCCTGACTTGGAACTTTGCCGCCGAAATCCTGCGGCAACAGGAAACCTACACCGCCGCCGGCGGCAAATTCATCGTCCCCCTGCCCACCCCCCGCATTGTCTGAGCTTCAGGCATTCGGATTCAAGGGAACTGGTCCAACTCCATGCAAATCACCCCCGCCAAACTCTCCGGCGTCCACACCGTCCAGCCTGCGGTCCATGGAGATGAACGCGGATATTTGGTTCGCACCTACTGCGGGGAAACTTTCCGCGCCGCCGGTCTTGGCACGGAGTGGACCCAGGGCAGCCTGACGTATTCCCCGCTTTTGCACACCTTGCGCGGGATGCATTTTCAAAAAGAACCCTGCGGGGAAGTCAAACTCATCCGCTGCGTCACTGGAAAAATATGGGATTGCCTCGTGGACCTGCGCCCCGCGTCTCCCACCCATCTTCAGTGGGAAGCCTTTGAATTGAGTGAGGAAAATGCCCTCTCCCTTTACGTCCCGGACGGCATTGCCCACGGCTTCCTGACTCTCACTCCGGATGTGCGGATGCTTTACTCCATGTCCGCCCCCTACTCGCCCGGACACGCCTCCGGGGTCCGTTGGAACGACCCCGCGTTCCGCATCGCCTGGCCCCACCTGCCCGTGCTGATTTCGGAGCGGGATGCCCAATACCCGGATTTCCAATGAAGAAACCGTTGATCATCTGGGGAGCCAGCGGCCATGCCAAAGTGCTCCGGGATTTCCTGACCCGCAGCGACTATCAGCTGGAGGCTCTTTTCGACAATTCCGTCGATCTCCTGACTTTTGACGGCGTTCCCGTCCACACGGGAAAAGAAGGGTTTCTGGAATGGCGTCGGAGAAATCCGGCAATGCCCGCCTGCGGGGCAGTGGCGATCGGTGGCGCCCGCGGACTGGACCGCGTCCGTCTCCAACGCTTTTTCACTTCCCACGGAATCGAAATCATCAACGCCATCCATCCATCCGCCATTCTTCCCCGCGACTGCCAACTTGGCTTGGGAAGTCAAATCCTGGCGGGAGCGGTGGTTGGAGTGGAAGTTGTCCTTGGTGAAGGTTGCATCATCAACACCAAGGCCAGCGTGGACCATGAGAGCATCCTGGGGGACGGTTGTCATCTGGCCCCTGGCGCCACCCTTGCAGGTTGCGTGGAAGTAGGTTCCGGCACATTGATCGCCGTGGGAGCCACCGTCCTACCCCGCATTAAGATCGGATCCAACGCCATCGTGGGCGCCGGATCCGTCGTCACCCGGGATGTCCCCGACAACGCCGTGGTCATGGGCCAACCCGCCCGCGTCGTGCGTTGGCTGGCTCCTCCTCAGTTGGAGCCCGTTACTTCTTCTTCCGGTTCCCGGGGAAAGAACCCCTGAACACGGCCGGCTGACAAACCATTGATTTTTTTTACCAACCTAAAACCCAATACCAACCTATGGAATTCGAACAACGTAATCGGAAATGCATCGCTGAAATGGCAGCTGACAAAGACTTGCAGGCCGCAGCATCCAAACTTTTCACGGCCGCGAATGCCCATGAATATTCCTATCATTTCACCTGGCTTGGCCGCCCCATCATTCAATATCCCCAGGATATTGTGGCCATGCAGGAAATGATCTGGGCCGTCAAACCTGACCTCATCATCGAAACCGGTATCGCCCATGGTGGATCCCTGATTCTTTCCGCCTCCATTCTC
>JAQGPD010000243.1 GCA_028293305.1 Verrucomicrobiales bacterium
CGAATTGTTGCAAAGCGCCGATTTCCCCTGGTCCGGCACCGTGCCCCCTAGCGGATATCTCACTATCGATTTCCGCATACTGCCCACCGGCCGGGGGCCCGCCGTGTTTGGCATGGTGCACATCGCCCATGCCTCGCCGCTGGGATTTTGGACGCGCCGTTATCTGGCCGGCAGTCCCTCCGCCACCAAGGTCTATCCCAACTACGAACCCGTCATCCGCTTCGCCCTCCTCTCCATGGTCAACAGCCAGGCACAGATGGGCATCCGCGATCTGAACCGCCCCGGTCAAAGCCGCGAATTCCGCCAGCTCCGGGACTATCAGGACGGCGACTCCCTGGCCGCTATTGATTGGAAAACGACGTCCCGCCGGCTCGCCCTGACAAGTCGGGAATATGAGGAGCAGCGCAACCAGACCATCATCCTCATGGTGGACTGCGGCCGCCGGCTCCGGGCCATGGACGGCACCCTGACACAATTCGACCACAGCCTGAACGCCCTGCTTTTGCTCAGCCACATCGCCCTGCGCCAAGGCGATCATGTGGGCGTGATGTCCTTTGGCAGCGATACCCCGCGCTGGCTCCCGCCGCTCAAAGGCCCGCATGCCATGCCGGCCATCCTGAACCATCTCTACGACTATCAACCCTCGGCCGCCCCCGGCGATTTCAGTGAGGCCGCCGAAACCCTGGCCGCGCGCTGGTCCCGCCGAGCCCTCGTGGTCATCGCCACCAACCTGCGCAGCGAGGACGAAACCCACTTCACCGCGCCCCTCGCCCTCATCCGCAAAAAACATCTCGTCGTGGTCGCCAGCCTGCAGGAGCACCAAGTCGCCGCCCAGGAGCATATCCCCGTCACCGACCTCCCCACCGCCCTGCGCTTCAGCTCCGCCCAGCACTACCTGGACGACCGCCGCCAGCTCCTGGAAAAACTCCACCGCCTCGGCATCCTAACCGTGGACACCCCCGCCGGCCACCTCCCCATCGCCCTCGGCAACCTCTACCTGCGCATCAAAAAACAAGGGACTCTCTAGCGAATCTCCCGCCTGCCTCTCTGGGTCAATTTGAAATTGGAAATCCCAGATTCCACGTTTCAAATTTCAGAATACGAATCCCAGGCGGCATTCCAATTCAACAATTCCCCCATTTCCAAATTTCCCGATTTCCAAATTTCTTAATTTCCCTATTTCCTAATTTCTTAATTTCCCTATTTCCCCCCCGCCCCCTCCCATCCGCTGCAGCAGCCCGCCCCAGCGTTTTGCCGCACCCACCGTGCGCACCGCCATTCCCAGCGCCTTGGCATCGCCCACCAGCACCACCAGTTTCCGGCCCCGGGTGACTCCGGTGTATAGCAGATTCCTCTGCAGCATCACAAAATGCTGCGTGCTCACCGGGATGATCACCGCCGGAAATTCGCTGCCCTGACTTTTGTGGATGGTGATGGCATAGGCCGGCCGCAGTTCGTCCACGTCCCCGCTTTCATACACCGCCTGCCGGCCGTCCTCGAATTCCACCAACACTTCCAGCGGGTCCGGCTGGATGCCGGTGATCAATCCAATGTCGCCATTGAAGGCGTCCTTGTCATAGTTGTTACGGGTCTGGATCACCTTGTCCCCCAGGCGGAAGGTCAGGCCATAGCGTTCGCATTCCGGCTTCGTCCAGTCGCCGGGCGGATTGAGCGCCTCCTGCAATAGCAAATTAATATTGCCCGTTCCCAGCATCCCGCGGTTCATGGGACACAGCACCTGGATGTCCAATATCGGATCCAGCCGGAACGCCTGGGGGATCCGTTCCCTGGCAAGATGCACGATGGTCTCCGCGATGGCTTCCGGCGAGTCGCGCTCGATGAAATGGAAGTCGCAGTCAGGAGGTGGCGGCTTGGGCACCCAGGGGATTTTTCCCTCATTGATCGCATGCGCCGCCAGGATGATGCGGCTCTCCGCCGCCTGACGGAACACCTCCGTCAGCCGCGCCACCGGCAGCACCCCGCTGTCTATCAAATCCTTCAGCACCGTTCCCGGTCCCACGCTGGGCAGCTGGTCCACGTCGCCCACCAATAACAAATGTCCGGTTTCCGGCACCGCCCGCAGATAGGACGCCATCAGAGACACATCCACCATGCTGGTCTCGTCCAACACAAACAAATCCCCCTCCAGCGGACTCGAGGCATTTTTCTTGAAGCCCTCCCCGCCGGGCGCGAACTCCAGCAACCGGTGAATCGTTTTGGCCTCCAGCCCGGTGCTTTCGGACATGCGCCTGGCCGCGCGCCCCGTCGGCGCGGCCAGCACCGGCCTGACGCCTTTCGCGCAAAGAATGCGGAGGATGCTTTGCAGGATGGTCGTTTTCCCCACGCCCGGTCCGCCCGTGACGATGAGCACCCGGTTCACCAGGGCCTGCCTGACCGCCTCCGCCTGCCCCGCCGCAAGGTCCTTGCCCGTGTGACGCTGCACCCAGGCGAGGGCTTTTTCCGACTCCATGGGCGGATAAACGGAGGGCATTCCTGACAACTTCCTCAGCCTCCGCGCGATCTCCTCCTCCGCCTTCGCCAGGTGCGGGGGAAAGATCAGATCCTTTTCCAGAATCATTTCCTGACGCAACTCCCCGGACTCCACCGCGCCCGCCAGCACCGGTTCCAACACTTCAATGTCCAGCCCCAGCAGCTCCACCCCTTTTGTCAGGAGAACCTCCCGCGGCAGCGCCGTGTGTCCCTCGCTCCCCGCCGCCAGGAGCAAATGAAACAACCCCGCCCGCACCCGCTCCGGACTGTCCGGCGCGATGCCGGTGCGCTGCGCGATGCCATCCGCGGTTTTGAAACCGATGCCATGGATGTCCCGGGCCAGTTGATAGGGATTCGCCGCCACCGTCTCCATCGCCGCCGCGCCGTATTGTTTGAAAATCTTCACC
>JAQGPD010000247.1 GCA_028293305.1 Verrucomicrobiales bacterium
CTTCATCACCGCTGGCACCGTGGCTCTCAGCGCCACCGGGAACCTGACGGGCACGGGTGTTATCGATATTTCCTCCGGTGCCACCCTCGACACCACGGGTTCCGCTTTCGCTCTCGCCGCCGGCCAATCCCTCACGGGTGACGGCAGCGTCGTGGGCAACACCACCCTGACTGCGGGTATCCTTGCTCCCGGAGCAGGCACCGCCTCCTTGGACTTCACCGGCGACCTCGCCTTGGGCGCGGCCCTGGTCAGCAACTTCGAGATCCAGAAAACCGGCATCACCCTGACGTCGGACCTGGCTGCAGCCTCCGGGGCCCTGACCTTGAACGGCACGTTGAATGTCGCCAGCCTTGGCGGCGTTTTCGCTCCTGGGGACACATGGAATCTGTTCGACGCCTCCAGCTTCGCCGGCAATTTCTCCTCCGTGAATCTGCCGGGCAGTCCGTCCGACTGGGACATCAGCAACCTGAGCACCGCGGGAACCATCACCTTCGTTCCTGAACCGGCGGGCACCGCCCTGGCCCTCGGCGGTCTGGCTCTGCTAGGCGCCCGCCGCCGCCGCCGCGCCCAGGCCTGATGCAGGCAACCCGCGGCACGCCGGCGAAAGGCCGGATGTGTCAGGGAATTGAAAAATCCAAAGAGGCCTCCCGTGGACATCCGCGGGAGGTTTTTTGTTTCCTGATTTTCAGTGATCGGGTGGGTGGTCCTGACACATCATTCACAGGGTTCGATCCAGCACCGGGTTCCAGTTGATTGCGGTGGCGCGGCGACGTGGCGGGGTTTTTGGTGGAGCATGCAACTGCAACGCTTTACCGCGTCCCAAACTGTTATGTTCCCGTTGCCATTGGTCTGGGAATTTTTTTCCAACCCCGAGAATTTGGCGGAGCTGACACCGCCGGAGGCCGCGTTTGAAGTGGGGGAGGTGGATGGACCGGTGTATGCCGGACAGATCCTGTCGCATCGTGTCAGGATTTTACCTGGCATCAAACTGAACTGGGTGACGGAGATTGTCCAGGTTGAGCCGGGCCGGTCCTTTGTGGATGCGCAGCAGTCCGGCCCCTTTGGATTTTGGAGGCATCGCCATGTATTTGAAAGTGAAGGGGATACGACGCGTGTGATGGATTTTGTGCATTGGGCGTTGCCATTGGATCCATTCAGTCGGCCAGCGCGCTTTTTGATTGGAAAGCAAATCGCGGGGATGTTCGAGCACCGGCAACGGGTTTTGCCCCGGGTGCTGCATGACTTTGCGCAGCGCGCGGGCGCGCCGGGGAATTGACTTGCAGGACATGCCGCCTTCCCCGAAGATGAGGGATGGAAACAATCACCCCCCAATTGTATGTCAAAACCGGATGCCCATGGTGTGAGGAAGTGCTGGAATACTTTGATTCGCATGGCATGCCCTATGAGAAAATCACCGTCAGCGGAAATGCGGAGGCCATGCAGGCCATGGTGAATTTGTCAGGGCAATCCAAAGCCCCGGTCATGGATTGGGACGGAGCCGTGCTGGCGGACTTTGGAGTGGATGAGTTGATTCCTTTCCTTCGCAAACACGGCGTAAAGGGTTGAGCCGTCCACTCACCCATCCAACTTATCTTCCCTTTGTGATCCTGATAGCCACCTGCCAGGACGGGGCACGGGTCGGATGATTGCGCGACACTGTTCGCAGCACAGTAAAACCCGTTAATGATGACTGCACGGTCTTATCTGAACAGTGCAAATCAGATAGGACATTTGCAGGAACAATCCGCTCGCGGGTGACCCATGCCGTCCCGCTCTGCTTCCGGTTCGTAATTTCAAAGGGAAGTGGAAAACATTGAATAAACCGGTGTTTTTTCGCATCCCAAGATTGTCCTCCCCCCCATGAAAATCCTGAACTCCACTTCGCGTTTTTTGGTCCTCGCGCTATTGCCCTGTGGCCTGGGAGCCGTGTGGCAACCTGCACCGGCCCCGGCTCAATCAGCGGCTCAGGACCGATCCGTGGCCCGGCCGATCTACGATCGGTGGACCACCTATCTCAATCCTGACTACGCCTATCAAATGCCCATTCCGCCCGGAATGCAGGCGGTGACGAATCCCCGGAAGGGAGGGAGTTGCCGTTTTGTTTCCTCGGACGGGCTGTTGGCGCTCAAGGTGTGGGGCGCGGAGTTGGAGCCCCAGCCAGGCGATCCTTTGGAGGCGGCGTGGAGGGAAGCCACCAATCTGCGGGGCCGGAGCATTGATTTTCAACGCCGCGCGCGGACGGGCTTCGTTTTGGCGGGGACGAATGGGGATGGCAGTGATTTTTACGAAAAAGTGATTCTGGGACGCGGCGCCGTTTCCGGATTCAATGTCTCCTATCCCACCCGCATGGCCGGGAGATTTGCGCCCCTGGTGGAGGAGATGGAACAGGGTTTCGGATGGGATTCCCGCCAACTGGCACCGGCCGCCGCATCGGAAATCGGTGAGGCACCGCGTGGCTTTTTTGGAGGTATACGCCAATATTTCACAGGAGAAGGTCAGGGGGACCGGTCGTCTCCCTACTTCAGAAGGGATCGGGAGTTCGACGGCCCGCCGCCGGACCGCGCACGCCCGGCTCCTGCGCCCACGGGACCGGAGACTACTCCGCATGACTCGTCCCGCACCCGTGTGGATTTGACTCCGCCTCCGCCCGTTTCTCCCGGTGAGGTGCCATCCTCCGGCCGATTGGAGCCGAAAACCGGCGGGCCCGGGGCTTCCCCCCGCAATGTTTCCCCGCCTCCTCCCTCCTCCGCGTCAGCGTCGGCCGGCGAGCCGTCCACCAAACCCGCGCCGGTCAAACGCGAGGATTTGCCTTACGGGATCTCGATCCCTGGTCGCAAAGGCTATGTATACAGCCCTTTCACTGACAACAAACAGCAGGTGGACGTCTCGGACATCCCGACCGGGACCAAGGTGAAGTGCCCCTACACCGGCAAGGTCTTCCGCGTTCCCTGAGTCAGGGATTTCGACCAGCGGCCTTGACCGTCGAATGACAGTCCAGGCCTCGATCCTTGCCTCGACCCGGTGTCGTGTTTGGGAACTCTGTTATTGACGGGTTGTCAGGAAGGCTCCACCGTTGTTAGCGAAACGCTGAATTTTCCCACTGCTCAGACCCAGTTAGGCAACTCCATGAGAAACACGGGAATTCTGACAAAAAACTGCCTGCCGTCATCCGCCTCCACGAAGTAAGCTCCCGTGGCTTCGCTGTCCTGGCCGATGGTATGGCAGGAGTTGTAGGAAAATTCCCCTCCGGGTTCCAGGCGGGGGAATTGGCCCACCACGCCATCCCCCTCGACCACAATGATCTCGCCATTGCGTTGCTTGACCACCCATTTCCGGGCTTTCAGCGTGACGGCCATCCTCGACATGTTTCTTATGGTGATGAAATAAACAAAAGGAAACGGCCGGTCCGACGGCGCGTCCAGGCTGGGCATATACATGACATCATCCACGGAAACCTCTAGGCCGGGGAGTTCTGAGGGGGGCGTATTCACAAGTTGGAAAAATGGCGGAAAATCACATAAAGCCTGCCCGATTGCAGGACGGAATTTGAATCACCTCCCCAACCGGCTTCGACTTCAGCGCTTATGGATGGCACGGAAGTGCGGCCCGCGCACGGGAAAACAGGATGACCTTGCCGCGCCGTCGGCGGCATGCGAAGGGGAAGCATGTCCCGCCCTTTCTCCTCCGTCCCCGTGGTTCTTTCCATCGCTGGCAGCGATTCCTGTGCGGGAGCGGGCATTCAGGCGGACTTGAAAACCTTCACCGCGCTCGGCGTGCATGGCCTGACCGCGGTGACATGCGTGGTCAGCGAGATTCCCGGAAAAGTCAGCCGCATCCACGCCGTTCCGTCGGAAATCATCGCGGACCAAATCCGCATTTTGTTGGGCGCCTACCCGGTGGCTGTCGTGAAAACGGGCATGCTTTTCAATGCGGAAATCATCCGGCTGACCGCCGATGCCCTGCGCACCTTGCCGCCCGAGCGCAGACCGCTGCTGGTCGTGGATCCGGTCATGATCGCCAGCAGCGGCGACCCCCTGATCACGTCGGACGCCATCGCGGCCTACGAGGAACTGTTATTTCCCATGGCCACCCTCATCACTCCCAACCTGGACGAGGCGGGCGCGTTGCTGGGCCGCTCCCTGACGGCGGAAGCGGATTTGTTTCCCGCGGCGGCGGAGTTGCATGAGAAATTCGGCGCCGCAATCCTTCTCAAGGGCGGTCACCTTCAAGGCGCGAAGGCGGTGGATTTTCTGCACGGACCCGAGGGAGTTCACACATTCTCGTCGCCGTTTATCCATAATGTCGAAACCCATGGCACCGGCTGCACCTACTCCAGCGCGATCGCCGCGGGTCTGGCAAAAAATCCGGACCTTCCCGCCGCGTGCGGGATGGCCAAGCGATACATCACATTGGCTATCAAGGAGTCCCTGGCCTGGGGCGAGGGGGCGGACAGGGTGATGGCGCTCAGACAGTGGGTGCAGACATGAATGAAGTATGAAAAAATCAATACTCCAACTACAGATTTCCTTTACGAAAGTGATTCGTTTCATGAGTTGACGTCCTGGCATTGGATCAGCTCAGGTATGGGAACAATCCGATGAAAACCGTAATTTCCAGTATCACCGCCCTGGGCCTGCTAGGCTTGGGCACGGCTGGTGCATTGGAACCGACAGTCCTCACCAAGGAACCGCTGCCTTCCATCTCCCCGCTGGTTGTCGAGCAGCCCGTGCCAGTGCCGGAGACCATGGTGGCGACGATCCTCGCGGGGGTCGGGTTTATCATGTTATTCCGCCGCAGCCGATATAACTGATTCAGGCGAGAGCGGGCATGCGTGGGGGTCTGTCAGGGAAAAATCGTCCGCCATTGCGGGATCCTGACAAGGTCCGCCACGGGAGGATCCTGACAAGGATGGAAACGTTTCCGGTTTTCCGCGTTAATCCTGCAACGTCGTAGCTGCGTAACGGTTGCCCGGTCGCTCGGCCGCATCCTGCAATCTCACTTTGTTTCGCCATTCCCCGTCCACTTCCAGACCAAAACCGGACCCGCCACTCCCGCTGCCGAAACCGCTCTCACCGCCACGGCATCCGCCATGGGTCCGCCGGGAGGGGATGCATTCTGTAGTGCCTTGAGTGGGAGCAGGTTGCGCTCCATGCGACGCAGGGGCTCCAGTTGCCATTTTCCACCCCGGCGCGTTTGCACCGCCCACCAGCGCGGCGTTGCCTGGGCGGGGTCGGCGCTCCAGGCGAGCGCGGCCTCCACTCCGGGGCCTGTCGATTTTACGGCGGGTTTGCCAGGAGCGGCGGCACCCAGCCAAGGGGCGGCGGGTGGCAAGGCCCGTTCCTGATAACCCTTTTCCCGCAGCAGGGTGCCGATCCCGCGCGCGTCCGAGGCCAGAAATTTGATACGCCACATCACCGAGCCGGGCAGGGGAGCCGTGCGCCGGACGGCGGCGAGCTGATCGGTTAGTTCGGAGGCGGGAAGCAGCGGTTCCTTGAGGGACGCCATGCGGTCGATGGCCATGCCGGGCCACACGGGGCGGCCCCTGGATTGCGCGGTCCACCAGGTCAGCAGGGTGGTGAAACTTTGTTTGGGAGGGGAAATCGGCCAGTAAAGTTGCGGAGCCAGGTAGTCGCACCACCCCTCCTGGAGCCAGCGGCGGGAGTCGCCGTAGAGATGATCGTAGGCATTCACGCGGGCTTCGATCCCTTCCGGAATGCCGGGTTGCCAGATGCCGAAAGGGCTGATGCCCACCCTCACCGCGGGTTTGAGAGATTTTGTCAGGGTATAAAAGCCTTGGATGAACCGATTGATGTTATTCCGGCGCCAATCCGCCAGGGTTGCTCCCTTGCCTTCCGCAAGCCATTGAGCTTCATCGCCCAATGGAACCTCCAGACGGACCGCGCCGGGACCGAAGGTTGGATAGGGGTAAAAATAGTCATCAATATGAATGCCGTCGATGTCATAGCGGGACACCACATCGCGCACCACGCCCAGCACATGCGCCTGCACTGCGGCAATACCGGGATCCATGATGAGGTGGGTCTTTTCTCCCCTAACCCATTCAGGGTGGAGCTCCGACCAATGGGTGGGCCCGGTGCGGCCGACCTTGGCGCGGAACGGGTTCATCCAGGCGTGAAGTTCCAAGCCGCGGAGGTGGGCCTCAGTCACGGCGAAGGCCAGAGGATCGTAACCCGGACTCTCCCCCGGATTTCCTGTCAGGACGGCGGACCAGGGCTCCAATT
>JAQGPD010000270.1 GCA_028293305.1 Verrucomicrobiales bacterium
TAGTCTCCGCGCCGCGATGAACTATTTCAGCCACCCCCCACCCTCCCCTTCCGATCCGCCGCTTCTGGACACGGACCGATTCCAAAAGCTGCTGCGCCGCTCCAGCCTGGCGCTAACCCTTTCCCTGGCCATTCCGGTCTGTGTCCTGCTGGGACTGGTGCTGTATTTATTGCGGGCCTCCGCCTTGGTCGAACACACCGACAACGTCATCAATCACGCCAAACTGGTCGATCAATCCCTGCTGCAAATGCAGACCGGATTCCGCGGCTACCGGCTGAGCGGGGATGAGTCCCATCTTGAATCCTACCGGCGGGGCAGCGGGCCGGACGGTGTCTTGTCCGAGCTTCGGATCCTGTCGGAATTGGTCACGGACAATCCCGGGCAGGGGCAGGCGATCGAGCGTATCCGGACGCATGTCAAAAACTGGTTTGCTTTCGTGGATGGCGAATTGGCGGCGGTCTCCCGCGATCCCGCGATGATGCAAAACCCTGGTTTTTTAAAGGTGGGTGTTCCGTTATTCGATGTCACCACCTCCTCGGTGGACGCCTTCATCAAAGAGGAAAGGCGGCTCCGGCGGGAACGCGCCAAATTACTGAACCGCGTGGTGGCGGGCGTCTTGCTGACATTCGGGGTCATCGCCCTGGCAGGAATTCCGGCACTTTCCTTTTGGCTGAACCGGCTGCTCCGGAGCGTGAATTTTTCCTTCAGCGCCAGCCTGCGGGCCGCCGCCCAGCGTGCGGAGGAATTGCAGGTCACCCTGCATTCCATCGGGGATGCCGTGGTGGTGACGGATGCGGAGGGCCGCGTGGATTTTCTGAATCCGGTGGCTGAAAATCTGATGGGCTGGCCGCTGGCCGAAGCCCGGGGCAAGGCGCTGACGGAGGTTTTTCCTATCTTCAACGAACGGACCGGAGCCATTGCCGAGAATCCCGTGGATCGCGTGCTGCGGGAAAATGTTGTGGTGGGATTGGCGAATCACACGGTGCTCCACTCACGCGGTGGATCGCGGATTCCGATCGAGGACTCGGCGGCGCCCATCCGCACCACGGACGGCAAAGTGCGGGGCGTGATTTTGGTTTTCCATGATGTGACGGAAAAATACGAGGCCGCCGGCCAACTGCGGGAGAGCGAGAGCCGGCTTTCATTCCTGAACCGGATGGGGGAAATGACGGGGGCCCTGACTGATAGCGCGGCCATGCGACAGGGCTGCGTGGACTTGTTGGGGAAATTCCTGCACACCTCCCGCTGTGCCTACGCCACCGTGGAAGCGGGCACCGGAAGATTTGCTATTCTGAATGACTACACGGACGGCTGCGGCAGCGTGCGCGGTGAATATGAGTTGAAACTGTTCGGTCCCCGCGCGGTGGAAAAGATGTTGAGCGGACGGACGCTGGTCATCCGGGATATGGATAGTGAACTGTCCGATGCCGAGGGAGGCGACGTGTTCCGGTCAATCGGCGTTAGGGCCATTATTTGTTGTCCGCTTCTGAAAAACGGGGAGCTGCGGGCCATGATGGCTGTGCACCAAACCACGCCGAGGGCATGGACCACGGCGGATGTCTCGCTGGTGGAAACGGTGGTGGAACGCTGCTGGTCCCTCTTTGAGAGGAAGCGCGCCGAGTCGGAATTGGTCGCCGCCACGCAGATCGCGGAAAACGCCGCCCTGGCCGCGGCGGATGCGGCGGACCGTTTCCGGATGCTGGGCGAAGTCATCTCCCTGCAGGTGTGGACCGCCACGCCGGACGGGAAGTTGGACTACGTCAACGACCAGGTGCATGCGTATTTCGGCACTTATGACGACACCCAGGTGCTGGGCACGGCATGGACAGATTTTGTCCATCCTGACGATCTTTCCGTCGCCACGGAGCGTTGGCAAAAAGCCCTGGCCACGGGTGAGCGCTACGTTGTCGAGTTCCGGCTGCGCCGCGGCGAGAGCGGGGACTACTCGTGGTTTCTTGTGAGAGCGGAGGCCATGCGCGCCAAGGACGGGACCACCATCAAATGGTTCGGCACCAACACCGCGATCCATGATCTTAAAACCGCCCAGCAAAATGCCGAACGCGCGAACCGGGCGAAGGATGAATTCCTGGCGGCGCTCTCACATGAGTTGCGCACGCCATTGACACCCGTCCTCATGACCGCAGCGGCGCTGCGCGATGACACCAGGCTTCCCGCGGACGTGTTGGAACAGCTGGCCATGATGGAACGGAATATTTCCCTGGAGGCGCGGCTCATCGACGATTTGTTGGACCTGACGAGCATCGCCCGGGGCAAGCTCACCCTGCGCGCGGAACCCTGCGATGCGCATTCCCTCATCAGCCTGGCGGTGGATATTGTCAGGAGCGACGCCCAGAGCAAGGGGCTGAAATTGGACCGCGATTTCCTGGCAGCGCACAGCGGTCTCATCGCGGACCCCGCGCGCTTCCAACAAGTTATTTGGAACCTCCTCCGCAATGCGGTGAAGTTCACGCCGCCCGATGGCCGCATCAGCATCCGCACGCGGGACGAAACGGACGAGCAGGGAAAACAATGGCTGCGCATCGAGGTTTCGGACACTGGCATCGGCATCGATCCAGAGTCCCTGGAGCAGATTTTCCTGCCCTTCGAGCAGGCCACCGCCACGGGCGATCATCGCTTCGGCGGCGTGGGATTGGGCCTGTCCATTGCCAAAGCCATCGTGGGTCTGCATGGCGGAAGCATCCTGGCAAAAAGTGAGGGCGCCCAGCGCGGCTCCACCTTTGTGGTGGAATTTCCGGAGGCGGTGCCGCCGCCCTCGGGCTTCGCGGCCTCGCCCACGGACGGGATCCCCCAACCGGCCTCAACGCCCGGGGATGGCCGGAAACCCATCCGTCCGCTGCGCCTGCTCATGGTCGAGGACCATGCCGCCACCCTGGAGGCGCTGAGCAATCTCCTGGTCCGCGACGGGCACACGGTCACCGCCGCCAGCACGGTCGCGGATGCCCTCACCGCCGCGGAGAATAACACATTCGATCTTGTTATTTCGGATCTCGGCCTCCCCGACGGCACCGGCATCCAACTGATGGAACAACTCCGGGACCGCTATCAACTCAAGGGAATCGCCCTGAGCGGCTATGGCATGGAGGAGGACCTCATCCGCTGCCGCGAAGCCGGATTCGTCACCCACCTGGTCAAGCCCGTGCGTTTCGCGGACCTTCGGCGTGTCATGGGGAATGCGGTGTGATTTTTGAGTTATTAGGTTATTGAGTTATTAAGTTATTAGGGCCTATTCCCTGAGGGCAATTCCTCACATTCCATCTCCGGACCCAATCAAGCTTCACCCCGCACCCCTGATAACCTGATAACCTAATAACCTAATAACTTAATAACTCAATAACTCCCCCCACCCCCCCCTCCCATCAGTAAAGCACCGCCTCGGCGGCAGTGTAGCCGTGGAGGAAATTCACGCCGGCCACGGGACCGAACTCGCCGTTGCAGAAAAATCCGGCCACCGGCACTGGACCGAAGGTGTCCTGGAGGATGCCGGCGTCATGATTCGGGACGTTGAAAAGGTTCTGTCCACGACCTCCGCAACTGAAG
>JAQGPD010000325.1 GCA_028293305.1 Verrucomicrobiales bacterium
TGCCCCGGGCTCCAAGGAAAAAGTGCTGGGCCGCGTGCGCGATATGCGGGGCGGAAAACTCTATGATGCGCAGTGGGGCACGCGCATGACGGGCGAGGGATTTTTCGCCGATGAGTTGCACTCGCTCTTTCAGCTCTCCCGACGCCGCGCCGGTTTCCCTAAACCGTGCCCGGACCTTTCGATCGCCGCCTTCCGCGTTCCCGGTGCGGTTTCCCAATTGGAACTCGGGTTTTGATGGAATGAATCCCACAGGCGCGGTGACGTTCAGCCGGGCAAAAATGTCAGGTTTGTCATATACAAAGCCAGAAAATGTCTTTACAAGATTCCGTTATGGTGGTGGCGGCCCGGTGCTTGAATCCAACAATCCGCCCGGGCCTTTCTAATCCTCAGTCCAACGTCATGAAACGCGCCCCCAGTCCGCTCCGGTTTTTTGCTATCCCCATCCTTTTCTTGTTGGCCGGAGCACTCCCCGGCGCAAGGGCCGCCGCTATTTTGGGCGTGGACTTCGGTAGGAATGACAGCGTTCCCGCCGGAACCTCCTCGACCTCCGGCAATTTTCTGGAAACTGGCTTCCGTGGTTTTTATATCAGCGGAGCCGCCACCTTCACCGGTGTGGTCGGGCGGACCTACTCCGGACTCGACCCCGTCCTGACCAGCGGGGCGGTCACGGTGAGCCTCCAAGGCGATTCCAGCGGCGCCGCCGGAAACATCGGCGGCCGCAACCGCGGGGCTCCCCTCGACTCCGGCGCGTTCACTTACGGCGACTTGCTCTACGACGGCATCATCCGCACCAAGCTGACCTCCACCGCCGGCGAGTTCACCCTGCAACTCCTTGGGCTCAATCCAAATACCTCGTATGCCATGCGGCTCTGGAGCGCGAACAGCGGATCGGATATCGACACGGTTTACAGCTGGTTCGACACCACGTCCGGATCCAATCTGCTGGGAACCATTTTAAATGGCCCCGGCAGCCCGCTGACGGCTTCAGCCAATACGGACTATTCCGTTTTCGGCATCGTCACATCGGACGCGGCGGGCGCCCTGACCTTCGGCGTCACCTCCAGCAATGGCAGCCCAACCGCAGGCTACATCAGCGGATTTGAACTATCCACCGTTCCCGAGCCCGATGTTTCCCTGCTCGCGGCACTCGCAGCCCTTCCCCTGCTGCGTCGGCGCCGCCACCATTGCGGGTCGCGCAGGGTGCTTTGCCCATGCCCACGTCCAGCCTAGGCCTGTTCCGGCGACTGGCCACGCCTTTTGCCCAAAAGGGTCAAGCCCATCAGCACCAACGCCGTGGTTCCCGCAACTCCCAGAATATCAACGCCCGGCACAAAGCGGTCCTCGTAGACCACTTCAGGAATCCCGGTGATTTCCTCGATTTTCTCGACAGCCACCTGGGTCTTCGTCCAACCCGGATTCCGCCCCGCCGCCAACCACCAGACCGCGACGGCCCCAAAGCCGGCCGCCGCGAGCCATCGGATGATTTTTCGAAATTTCATGGCAACTTCCCCGCATCATATACCGGCCAGGGCACGGCAAGGTTCACCCACCACCCTGAGATTGAAGAGATTATAAACCCGTCGCCTCACTTTGGACAGGCCCCGGCGATCGCCAGGCTGATGACCACTTCCTCGGAAACTTTATCGGTCGGAGCCTTGGGGTTCACTCCATATTCCGACCGCTTGATGGTGAATTCGGAGCGGATCACCAAAAGATCACCCTCCATTTTCCCGCCGGTGCGGGCACCGAGCTTGCCCTTCAGCAGCGTCACTTTCGCCGGAACGGAGATTTCCTTCTCCACGCCTTTGAGGCTGAATTTTCCTTTCACATTGGCAGTCGCGGTGTCGCCGTCTTTTTTGTAATCGCTCAGACCGGTGACCGTGAAGGTAATGGTGGGATTTTTCGCAACATCCAGCCAATCAGGACCTTGCATGTGCTCCTTCATCATCGCGTTCTCCACGTTGAGAGATTTCGCATCGATCACGATGCTACCTTTCGTGGCTTCCGGTTTTTCGGTGTCGATGGTCAATTTTCCGCTCACCCCGCTGGCGTTTCCGCTGATGGCCTCCAAGGGCGCATCCAGCTTGAAGCTGGCGTGGTTCACCCCCTTCGGATCTTTAAAATCAAAGGTTTGCTCCGCGGCAGCGGCGGCAAAAGGCAGAAAAACAAGGGCGGCAAAAAGGCTTTTGGCGTTCATAGGGAGGAAAAGTGGGGATACTGCATCGGGCAGCAGACGGCGCAACCTCCACCGGGCCTGGCCATCCGTCAACAAATGCCTCTGATGGAAAGTGCAGGGATGGTTCAGACCCTCAGGACGCCAAGTGCGAGCGGAGCCATTGCCGGAGCTCAGCCACCCCGCGCATCCCGGTGATCATTTCCCGGGGTTCGCCGTTTTTGTAGAAGAGGAGAGACGGAAGTCCCTGAACGCCAAACTGCATCGCCAATCCTGCCTCGTCATCCGCGTTGACCTTCACAAAAGTAACGTGCCCCGCGAACTCTTTCGCCAGCTCCTCCAATACGGGCGCCAACTGCCGACAGGGACCACACCATGGCGCGTGAAATTGCACCACCACCGGCAGCGCTGCAGCCACCACCGAAGCGGGAAATTCGATGGTGCTGATGTCGGCGATCAAGGGGGCTTCCGGTTTCATTGGGGGATGGAATGGGGTTTTACCGCCATCCTTATCCGGGTCCGCGCACAAGTCCAGTCCCGGCCCCATTGATTCCTGGAGTAGCGTATTGCTCAAGGAAGGCTGTCCTGTATTCATTAGCAATCCAGTGGCGAAACATTGAATCAGGATTAAATATCAGGGATTCCAGATATTGGATTTAAGTTCATAACCTCATCATTATCAGGTGCTTGTTGATAGCGCCTGAACAGGGGCGCGCAGTTCGGAATTTTTATAATTTCATGCCTTTCAGCACCCAAATGAAGTTTAGGATTGAAGTTTTCTTTAAAAATCTAAAAATGATAATTGCAATAGTGGCAGAATATATGATAATTACTTAGAACTTCCAGATATTTTACCCGTGACTGTCCTGCGCTTCACCCGAACCTACTTTTTGGAAAAAGCGCCTGCCGTTTCCCTCCCCATCCCAACCTCCACCTTCCATCGCTCCATGATTTACAGCGCCGACCAAATGCTTTTTGCCATCCGCCGCGAGGGCGAGGTCCTCCTCCCCGCAAAACGAGGCGAAGTTTGCTTTTCAGGCACTTTCAGCCATCGGAACCGGGGTCAGGAAATCTTCCTCGCCTTGGTCGAAACGGCGTCCATGGGCAAATCCGAACGGAGCCCAGGCATTGGTTTCAAGATTGACCTGCAAACGGGTTTAATCATGGATCTCCTTAACGATCAAGGAGTTCTAGGATATCTTCCCCGCCGGGCGCTGGACCCGCATCAGGAGATCCCTTTCCGGATCGAAATGGAATTGATCGGCCGCGTCTGCGTCCCCCGATTGGTAATCGGAAGAGAAATCATTTTGCACCCCGCCCTGTATTTGGAAACCCGTGGAAGTCTTAGCGCGCTGACGGGCACCACCATCCATCCTCCGGGCGATGCGCAGTTTTCCAATCTTGATCTGGAAAGCGCGATGGAAGAAGTCGAAATCTGCGCGGCCGGTTGAACGTGCTCCAAGCCCCAAACCCCAAACTCCTGATGCGTGCGTCGGCTATGGCCGAGGCCATTGCTTGACGAACGCCTGAAGCGTAAAAAGTTTTGGCGCTTGTTGAGGATACGGGACTTAGAGTGGAAATCCGCAGAACGGACCGCCGTCGGTGGTGGCGCATTTAACTCGCCGTTTCATGGAGTTTTCACGCAACCAGCTTGCATTTTTCTCCCCCCGACAGTAAGGCAGGCGGCTTTCGGCCCCTATTCTACGCTGCCCCATGGAGTTTCTTGTTCTCGATTCCCTCTTCCGCCGTTACCCGGGAAGGGCCGCGGTTGATGGGATCAGCCTGACGATCAACCGGGGGGAAATTTTCTCGCTGCTTGGACCCAGCGGTTGTGGCAAAACCACCCTCCTGCGCCTGATCGCCGGTTTGGACCAGCCGGACGCGGGGCGCGTTCTGCTTTTGGGAGAAGATTTGACCCGGCAACCGGCGCACCGGCGGCCCGTGAATACGGTTTTCCAAAACTACGCACTGTTCCCTCATTTGACTGTGGCTCAGAACATCGCGTTCGGTTTGGAAGCGGCGGGCAAATCCAAATCGGTCGTCAGGGAATCCGTGGGCCGACTGCTCGAAATGGTCCGCTTGGACGGCTACGGGGCCAAACGCCCCGCACAACTCAGCGGCGGGGAAAAACAGCGCGTGGCGATCGCCCGCGCCCTGGTGAACCAGCCGAAGGTTCTACTGCTCGACGAACCACTCGCAGCACTCGATCTCAAGCTCCGCCAGCACTTGCTCTTGGAGTTGCGAGCGCTTCATTCTCAAGTAGATACGACCTTTATTTACGTGACTCATGATCAAGGCGAAGCCATGAGCCTCAGCCATCGCATTGCCGTCCTCCACGCCGGAAAAGTCGAGCAAATCGGGACTCCCCGGGAAATCTACGATTCCCCCAAAACAGCTCAAGTCGCCGCATTCATCGGGGACACGAACTTCCTTCCTGTAACCCGGGCCTGGGAGGAGCAGGGCCAATGGCGCGCGGAAGTTCCGGGTCTGGGGCAAATCCGCACCTCACCGCCGCCGGTTAAAAGTCTTAACTCGCTCAGAATCAGCGTGCGGCCACAGAATTTACGCATTTCCATGTTTCCTCCCAACGCGGTCCCGCCGGGCAATATGTGGGAAGCCGTCGTCACGGAATCGGTCTATTTCGGCACTCACACCCTGTGTTTGGTGGAAGCGGGGGGACATCGGCTGACGGTGCCCCTTCCCCAGGAAATGCCGGCTCCCCTCAAGGGTTCCACCGTCTGGCTGGGTTCCGATGCCGACGACACGCTCCTGCTGAACGCCGCCCCCGGGCCATCCCCATCCGTTCCGTGAGCATTTCCATTCCGTCCGGGTCCCCTGTCATCACCGCCCGTCGGCGGTTCAACGAATGGTGGCTCACCCTTCCCTCGTTTTTGTGGCTCAGCCTGTTCTTCGCCATCCCGTTCCTTCTCATTCTGGTCCTTTCCTTCAAAACCACTGATGTGCGCGGAGGCCTGGGAGAGGGCTGGAGCCTGGATGCTGTCCGACATCTGGCTGATCCTCAATACCTTGAGCTGGCATGGCGCACGGTCCGGGTTTCCATGATCGCCACCCTGTGGTGCCTCGTGGTGGCGTTGCCGGTGGCGTGGTGCCTCGCCCGGGTCCCGCCCCGGCGCGCTCAAGTCCTGCTCCTCCTGATCGTGATTCCCTTTTTCACCAACTTCCTGATCCGGGTCTTTGCATGGAAATCCCTGCTGCATCCGGAGGGAGTGGTCAGCAACTTGTTGAAGCGCAGCCAGTTGATCCATGATGACACGCTGCTGCTGAACAACAGCACCGCGGTTTTGCTGGTGATGGTTTACACCAATCTGCCCTTCGCCATCTTCCCGCTTTACGCCGCCACCCAAAAATTCGACTTTTCCCTGCTGGAAGCCGCACGGGATCTGGGAGCGACTCCGCGCCG
>JAQGPD010000348.1 GCA_028293305.1 Verrucomicrobiales bacterium
CTACGTGGCGGCGACGCCGGGTTCCGGTTTTGAGCATCACGCCCGCCCCGCCACCGCCGCCCAGGACGCCAAAACCACCCGCACCGCCGGAGCGCCGGTGTGGCTGCGCCTGCAACGGACCGGAGCATCTGTCAGCGCATTTCAATCCTCCAACGGCACCACGTGGGCGCAGATCGGCACGAGCCAACCGCTGGCGATGGGAACCGAGGTCAATGCCGGCCTGGCGGTTTCGTCTTTCGCGGAGGGCAGTGCGGCCACGGCAGTCTTTGACAATGTCACCCTGACACCCGGACCGGCCGGGGCTTTCGAGGGTCGGACGGTGGGGTTCAGCGCTCTCCAGGGCGTGTCCGCGGGGGTGGGCGGAGGGTATGAAATAACAGGTTCCGGCGATGGATTCAGCGGCACCTCCGACGACGGATTTTTTGCCAGTCAGGCAGTGACGGGGGATTTTGTCCTGACGGCGCGGCTGACCGGCACGACGGGTCCGGGCACGCTGCGGGCGGGAGTGATGTTGCGGCAGACGTTCGACCGCCGCTCGCGCATGGCTTTCGCCGGAGCAGCGGCGGGCGGGGTGCCGCAGTTTTTCTGGCGCCAAACCAGCACCAACACCGCTTATGGCACGGGGATCGATTTCACCCTGGGTTCGGGAATCCTGACATTCCCCGCCGGCACCACGACGATGGATATTCCGCTGATGCTGGTGAATGACACCATGCCGGAACCTGACGAAACCATTATTGTTATCCTGCGCAACGCCGGCGGGGCGCGCCTGGGGGCGAATACGCAATTCGCCTGCGTGATTTCAGATGATGATTCCCCGCCACTGCTACCCTCCGCCGGATTTGCGGCAGCGACGGAATCGGTCCTTGAAAGCGCGGGCACGGTGCAGGTGCCGGTGGTTCTGAGCATGGCTCCGACCGCTCCCGTGACGGTGGCCTATGCCCTCACTCCCGGCACGGCTTTGACGACCAGCGATTTCACGGCGGCGACCGGCAATGTGACTTTCGCTCCCGGGCAAACCGTGGCCTACGTTCCGGTGGATGTGGTGAACGACGCCGTCGTCGAGAGCACGGAATCGCTCAGTATCACTCTCAGTGCTCCGCTGGGCGCGCAGCTGGGAAGCCTGGCTTCGAACACCCTGACCATTACGGATGAGGACAGCCCCGTGGTCACAGTCACGAGCGATGACGCCTCAGCCTCCGAAGGCGGCGGAATGGCGTCCCTGACATTCACGAGGACGGGGCCCACGACCGCTCCGCTGACCGTGAATTTCACCAAAACCGGCACTGCCAGCGCGGCCACGGATTATACGGGCCTGACAACTTCCGCCATCATTCCGGCCGGTCAGGCCAGTGTCACCCTAACGGTATCGGCGACGCAGGACACTCTGTCCGAAGGCTCGGAAACCATCATCGTCACGCTGGGCGCGGGGAGTTATGTGGCGGGCATTCCCGCCTCGGTCACCCTGACCATTTCCGATGACGACCGCAATGAGGTAACGATCGCCTCCACCCTGCCCAACGCCAACGAAGGTGGAGCCGGGGGGCAATTCACCCTCACAAGAAGCGGCAGCACCGCGGCGACTTTGACGGTGGCCCTGACCATCACCGGCACGGCCACGGCCACGACGGATTACACCACCAGTCCGACCGCGATCACGAGTGTCGCTTTTGCCGCCGGCCAGAGCTCGCGCACGATTTCGCTGAATGCGGTGAATGACACTATCATCGAAGGAAATGAAGTGGTGATCGCCCAACTTTCCACCGGTGCCTATGACATCGGCGGAAGTGGGTATGCCAGCATCACGGTGGTGGATAACGATATTCCCCCCACCGTTTTCATCAGCTCTCCCGGCGCACAGGGTGTGGTCGTGGCTCCTGGCAACGGCCTCAACCTGACAGCCAGCATGAGCGACGATGGACTGCCCCAGCCGCCGACCGCGACTTGGAGTCAGGTCACCGGACCCGGCGCAGCCGTGTTTTCGCCAGCGGTCAGTGCGGATGGAAAAGCCTCCGCGCTATTCCCGGTCGCGGGAAATTATTTGCTGAAGGTTTCGGTGTTTGACGGCCAGTTCACCGTTTCCGACCAGATTTCCGTGACGGTTGGAAGCCCGGCTGCGAGCGTGCTTTCAAGTTGGGTTGGCGCGGACATCGGGCCGCCCACCAAGCGCGGGATTTCCGGCATGGCGGGCAATGGATGGATGCTCAGCGGCGCCGGCGTGGGGTATGGCACCAACTCCGACCGGGCCCATGCCCTGACGCGCACGGTGTCAGGCAACGGAACCCTGGTCGCACGCCTGACAAGTGTCAGTGCCAACGGCCAATCCGCAGCCGAAGCCGGGCTCAGTGTGCGCGACAATCTGCACCGGTATTCCCGACGCTCCGTGCTGAGCTTCACCGCCGGCACGGGGACCCTGCGTTTCCGGAACCGCGTGACCAATAACACGGTGGACACTGCCGTCAGCGTCACGGGCCTGGCCATGCCGTTATGGCTGAAACTGGACCGCGTGGAGGCGACCGATACCGTGACGGCCTCCTACGCGCCGGATGTCTCCGGAGCGCCCGGAGCCTGGGTGACCGTCGGGGTGCCCACGGTGGTGGCGATGGATGCCGGCGCGGACTACAGCCTGACATGTGCCAGCGGCAATGACGCGGAACTTTCCTCCGCGGTTTTCGATCATCTGGAACTGACTCCCGCTGCGGCCGGCGCTGGTGAAATTGTCGAGGATTTCGGAGATGGCACCCAGACCGGCACCTACACTTACACCCCCGCGACGGATCTGCACGTGATGAACGGCCAGCCCGGCGGTTTGGATAGCAAGAGCATCTTCCGCGGGCAAAGCGTGACCGGCGATTTCATCCTGACGGTTCTTCATAACGATGCGACCTCCGGTGCGGCCAATGCTTATTCCGGCATCATGATCCGCGACAGCATGGATGATGGGCCCATGGCTTTTGTGGGGCGGAATCCGTTCAGCGCCTACTCCTCCTTCATCTGGCGCACGAATTCGAAGGGCGGCACCAGCGGATTGAATGGTATTTCCCAGAAAAAACGCTGGCTGCGTTTTGTCAGGCGGGGCAACGAGATCACGGCGCTGCATGCCGCTGACAACTCCGGCTCGCCGGGGGCCTGGGCGCAGTTGGGCCAGCCGCGGTCCGTCTTCATGACCCCCACGGTTTTGGCAGGGCTGTCCGTCTGCAATGGGGATGGCGTCGGTTTCAATACTGCCCAATTCACCAAGCTGAGCCTGGTCCCGCTGCATCCCTCGCCCGTGGTGGATGCCGGCACGATCGCGGCCGCGGCGGTGCCTCCGCTGAACTTGTCAGGAACTGTCACGGATGACGGGCTGCCCTCGCCATACACCCTCGCCTGGTCGGCCCCGGATTCGGCGGGCGCGGTGGTTTTTGGAAATCCCACGCTGGCTTCCACCTCCGCCGCGTTCTCGGCGCCGGGAAGTTACACCTTCCGGCTAACCGCAACGGATGGCATGAGTTCGGTTTTTGACGACGCGGTTTACAGCCATGCGGCCGCGCCCTATGCGGCTTGGCAAACCGCCAAATTTCCAGGTGGAGCAGCCTATGCGCAATCCACGCCGGCCGACGACCCGGACTTCGATGGCTTGAATAATCTGTTGGAATACGCGCTGGGAACCGAGCCCCTGATCGGCAATGGCGGTCCGGGAACACCGGGCATGGTGAGTGTGGGCAGCGATCGCTTTTTCACCCTGACCGTTCCTAAAAATCCCGCCGCCACAGACGCGGTCGTGGTGGTGGAAGCCAGTTCATCCCTAACGCTTCCTGGCTGGTCCGTGGCCGGACTGGTGATTGAAGTGAACACCGCCACGGAACTGAAAGTCCGCGACACGGTTTCGATGGAAAGTCAAAACCGGCGGTTTTACCGGATCCGGGTCACCCGTTAGGTAGCTGGGTCCGGGGGCCGGATCGGGCCGGATCAGGCTGCAGTGGGGGTTTGATAGGGTTTGCTAGAGTTCGTTGTATTTGAGATTGGATCCGCGGGCTTTGTCGGCGGGATAACGGATTTCATTGCGTGCGATTTTAGCGGACATTTCCTGGGCAAGGTCGAGGCCCAGTTGGTCGGCGAACTCGAACAGGAGAATGGCGACATCCGCGACTTCATCGGCGATTTCCGTGCGTTTGCGGCGGGCGATTTCGATGGATTCCTCCGGGGATTTCCAGACGAAGGGCTGCAAAAGTTCGCCGGCCTCCGCGACGATGGCGACGGCGAGATCCTTGGGGCTGTGAAATTGCTGCCAATCGCGGGCGTCCCGGAAATCGCGGATTTTGGAGGTGAGTTCTGGAATGGTCATGTGACGTTTTCCATACACCTGAATGCGGCGCGGGCATGACGGAGATTTGAGAAAAATTCGCGGCGGGTTCCGGGGACTTGATAGGAAGTCAATGGGAGCGATGAAAACCGGCGGCAGGAATTCCCGCCTTTCCAAAAGCGGGTCGGCGGGTTTGGTGCGGGATGCGAATCATCAGTGGAACCGCGGGGGGAATCCCGATCCAAGTGCCGAAGACCCTCCTGCGCCCCACGGCGGACCGGGTGCGCGAGGCTGTATTTTCAATGCTCGGCGAAAGGCCGGAGGGCGCGGCGGTGCTGGATCTTTTTGCGGGCAGCGGCTCTTATGGTTTGGAATGCCTGAGCCGGGGCGCGGTGTCGTGTGTTTTCGTGGAGTCGGACCGCGCGGCGGGTCCGGTGATCGCGGCGAACTTGAAAAAGGCGGGTTTGTCAGGCGGGACGGTTGCGTCGGCACCGGTGGAATCCTGGTTGAGGGCGAAGTCGGGCGCTTATGATTTGATTTTCGCGGACCCTCCGTTTTTGAAAAATAAGGGAGACCGGGACTGGGACGCGATGCTGCTGGCCTCGCCGGAGTTGGCGGGACTGCTTTCGGCTGAAGGACTTTTCGTGCTGGAATCCTTCGCGAAGTCGGCCCAACCTCCGCCCCCCGGATCGCCTTGGAACTGTGTCGTGGAACGACGCTATGGTGATGTGATGGTCCGGGTCTTTCAACTTTCCGCCCCTGTCAAAAACGATGCCACTGCTCCTGGTCCTGCTGATTTATAATCTACTGCTTCCGTTCGCCCTGCTGGTGCTGTTGCCGGTGAGCGTCCTGAAGATGCGGCGGCGCGGCGGGTATGGCTCGAAATTCTGGCAGCGGTTTGGATTTTTCGACAAAGCCACGGCCGCGCGCCTCGAAGCCGTGTCCGGGAAATGCCGTTGGGTGCATGCGGTTAGTGTGGGCGAGGTGAATGTGGCGCGGAAACTCATCCGGGAGCTTCTGAAACGCGAGCCGGGAACGCCCGTGGTTTTGTCAGTGACCACCTCCACCGGCTATGCGGTGGCCTGTGAAAAGGCTCCGGACGAATTGACGGTCATCTATTCCCCGGTGGATCTCGCGCTGGTGGTGGGGCCGGTTTTCGCCAGGATCCGGCCTCGGCAATTCATCCTGGTGGAGGCTGAAGTCTGGCCAAATTTGGTGAGGGTGATGCAGCGGGCCAGGGTGCCGGTGGTGCTGGTGAATGCGCGGCTTTCGCCCCGGTCCGAACGGCGGTATCGGAAGTTCCGCTGGTTCACCGCGCCGGTTTTCGGGATGCTGGACAAGGTGCTCGTGCAGGAGCCGGAGGATGTGGCGAGGTGGGAGGGAATCGGCGCGGGCAAGGGCAGGGTGGCGGTCACGGGCAGCATTAAATTCGACCAGTTAGGCCAGGCTTCGTCGAATCCGGAGCGGGTGGGCGAATTCCGGAAATTGTTGTCAGGTGTTTTCGGTGGCGTGGTGCCGCGGGTGGTTTTGCTGGCCAGCAGTCACGCCGGCGAGGAGCAGGCCATGGCGGAAATCTGGAACGGCATGAAATCGGAATTTCCGGATGCCGCCCTGCTCATCGCGCCAAGGCACGCGGAACGCCGGGCGGAGGTTTTAATCGGAGTGACTGCCGCCGGCTTGCGCGGCACCCTGCGCTCGGAGCTGCCGGAACCCCGGCTGGACGCGGCACCTGCTTTGCCAGGTGGTCATCATTCAGACCTCAGCCTAGCCGAAGATCCCCCCAACATGACAGCGGACAATTCCAGCGGCATTTCACGCGGGGATTTGGCCGGCAACCCTGGCATACCCCTGGCCAATAACCCGGCTAACAACTCACCCGCGGCATTCGCAGCAGCGGACGCCGAGGACGCAGACGACGCAGACGACGCAGCCGACGCAGCCGCAACTTCAGCCGCAGACGCAGCCTCAGCCGCAGCCGCAGCCGCTCCGTTTTCGGAATCAGCGCTGCGGCCGGAAGTTTTGGTGGTGGATTCCACCGGCGAGCTGCGGGATTGGCAGGCCTTGGCGGAAGTGGTTATCATCGGGAAAAGTTTTCTGGCCAAGGGTGGTCAAAATCCCGTGGAGGCCATCGCCGCCGGCGTGCCGGTGCTCACGGGGCCGCACATGGAAAACTTCGCTGCATTGATGATTCTTCTGAAGTCGGCCCATGGCATTTGTCAGGTGGACGGCTTGGCGGAAGTCGCGCCCGCTGTCCGGAACATGTTATCCTCGCCGGGTGATTCCCGCGCCATGTCCACCCGGGGCCGCACCGCCCTGGAGCGCCACTCCGGAGCCACCCGGCGCACCGCGGAAGTTTTGCTGCTGGCCGATCAAGCCTGACCGGGTGAAACCCCGTGCACTTGGTGAAACTCCGTAGGCTGGGTTGGACTAAACCCCGTGGACCGGGTGAAGCCCGTGGATTGGGTGAAACCCATGGATCAGGAAAAACCCGTGGACTGATACCCATACCAGTTGGAAAGCGGTATATTTTGGACGCTCTTTTCCGGCGTCTCCAAGCGACGCAAGGCTGCAACCTGCTAGTCCGTGGGATGAATCCCACGTCCACCTTCCGTGGCCGCAGCGCGGTCAGTTCCTTTGAGAGGCATAGGCAGCCGCCCAAGCTGCCGATGCTCCGCAAAACCGAGGCGGCCGGGGCGACTTGCAAAGTCGCGGTCCTTGGGGCCCGGAGGTCCGCAAAGAGGACCGCGACTTTGGAAGTCGCCCCGGAGCATCGGCGGTTTGACCCTGACCTCAGCCTGCTTCCGCGACCTTTTCCCCGGCGAGGCGGGCGGCGCGTTCGGACAGCTCGATGTGGAATTGCTCCGGAGTCGGGGCTTCGCCGTTTTGGCGGGTGCGGCCGAACCAGGCGCTGAAGGTTTCCCTGGGCTGGCGCTCGGCTTTGTAGGCTTCCAGGTAGGGGCGGATGGTGGCGGAGATGTCGGCGCGTTGGACGACTTTTTGTTCCAGGCCGGCGAGGCGGTCGCCGGCGATGCTGCCGCCAACGAAAAGCGCGTATTTGTTGGGGGCGCGGCCAACGAAGCCGAAGTCGGCGTTGTAGGGGCGGCCGCAACCGTTCGGACAGCCGGTCATGCGGACCAGGATCGGATCATTTTCCAATCCGAGTTCGCGGAGGATGGAGTCGAATTCATCCAGCACGCCGGGGAGGGCGCGCTCGGATTCCGAGAGGCTGAGGCCGCAGGTGGGCAGGGCGACGCAGGCGTGGGCGACGCGGCGGGTGGCGGTCATGCCATCGGCGTGGGGCACGGCGTGTTTGGCCAGAATGGCTTCAACGGCGGCTTTTTGCTCAGGCGCGACCTCGGCAATGATGACATTGGTGTTCGGCGTGATGATGAACGGGAGGTCGAGATCGCGGGCGATTTCGTTGAAGGCGTCCAAATATTGCGGACCGTTTTCGCGGTTCGTGATGCGGCCCATGCTGACGTAAACGGCGCAGAAAAGCTTGCCGTCGCCTTGTTCATGCCAGCCGAGATTGTCCTCGACGGTGTCGAAAGGAATGGGTTTGGCAGGGAAGGTTTCGATGCCGGGGAGGCGGCTGACGACTTCGGCGCGGAAGCCGTCGATGCCCATGGTGTGCACCGTGTATTTCATGCGGGCGTTTTTGCGTTCGGTGCGGTTGCCGTGGTCGCGTTGGGTGGTGACGATGGCTTCGGCGGCATCCACCACGTTGGCGCGTTTCACATAAAACAGCGGTTGGGCCAGGAAGGGACGGGTATTCAGCTGCCCGTGGCTCATGCCGAAGCCACCGCCGACGGTGACGGTGTAACCTTCCACTTGACCCTCAACGACATGGGGGACAAAGCCGAGGTCCTGGGAGAAGACGTCGACGTCGTTTTGAGGCTGGATGGCGATGCCGATTTTGAATTTGCGGGGCAGGTAGAGTTTGCCGTAAATAGGATCTTCGGCGGCTTTTTCATCCTTGGCGATCGTCTTGGCGCGCACGTCTGGATTCACATCCACCTGCGCCCAGTCGAGGTCGATTTTTTCGCCATCCAGCCAGATATCGGCATAGGCGGAGGAGCGCCAGAGGAAGCGCTGGCTGAGTTCCTCGGAAAGGAGTTGGGCGTCCGCGCGGGCGGCGTCCTTGATCGGGGCGGCGGGGGCCATGGTGTTGCGGACCACGTCGCCGCAGGCGCCCATGGTGGTGAGGCCGCTGCGGCAAATGCCGGCGATGACGGCTTTGAGATTTCCCTTGAGGACGCCGTGGAGCTGGATGCCCTGGCGGTTGGTCAGGCGCAGGGAGCCTTCGGACAGGACGCAGAGATCGTGGTGGATCAGCCATTGTTTGGCGCTGATGCGACCGCCGGGCATCTTGGAGCGCACCATGAAGGACCACGCTTTTTCCTTCTTTTCCTTCGCAAGGGCGGCGCGCAGGTCGCGGTCGTCCTGTTGATAGGATCCGTGGAATTTCAGAAGCACGTTTTCCGCTTCATCGACATGGGTCAGGGCGGGATCGGCGAAGTTTTCGGCGATGTCGCCACGTAGGCCTTGGGACTCTAGCTTGATTTCTTCGACGCTGGCTTTGGACATGGGATGCGGTGGGTAAAATGGAGGCGGACCATGGATGATAAACAGGGAAGGGCAAGGATCAATCGAAAAATCCCTATTCCCTACAGGAAATTAGGAGAATTCCTTTTTCACATGCAATGGCACTGTTCATCCTCCCATTTTCCAACCCGTCCCGGCAACCAGAAAGGTGAACGTCAGCATGGACCAAAAGACGATGAACAGAATATGCATTGCGGTCTCAAACCGTTTGCCCCGCCAAAGACTGCTGGAATAGCCAAAAATTTGAATGCCCAGCCGCAGTCCCCAGAACAGGCCGAGCCCCAGCGAGACGCGGCGGCCTAACACAGTATCCATCAACAAGGTCGCCGAACTCAGGCAAAGCAGGCCCATCAGCAATACCGTCAGCGCGATGAAGAGGGTATGCACCTTCATCATTTCCCGATTGATAGGACTCAATGCGGCCAATTCCGTTTTCCAGCCGAAATACCGGGGGAATCCCGCGTGCATGAGGGACAAGCCGACGAGGCCCAGACCGCAGATTTCAAATAGGGTTTTCATGGGTGGCGGAGTTCGAATACAGTTATGAATGGCGTGTGCCGGCTTTGACGGTGCAGCAACAATCCGGCGGCGCGGAAGCTGAGGAGCCAGGTTTTCAGGGGATGAAAATGGAAGACGCCCAGATGATAGGCGAGGACATTGGCGGAGTTCCTCACATGCTCCACCACAAACACCCGTCCGTCCGGGGCCAGGACGCGGCGGATTTCCCGGAAAAACCGCTGCCTTTCCTCATCGTTCCGGATTTCATGCGCCGCCAAGGTCAGCAGAACCAGATCGGATTCCGCATCCGGAAGAGGTAGGGATCCCGTGGTGCAGGGTCGGGTGCCGGGAAAAGCCGGATAGGCGGCCCGTGCGCGCCGTATGGAGGATTCCGTATGGATAGCAGGATCATGGAAGTCCAAAACGGTCAGGGGGGATGCAGGGAAAAGTGTTGATAGTATCGCACTGGTTTCATCAAAACCGGAGTGGATATTCACCAGCCGTGGCGCGGAGTTTTTCCAACCATCCAGCCATGGCAATAGATAGAAACCTGAACGATCATAAACCACAAACGAGACCGCCAAGGGCACCACTGTCGCCAGGATCACCGCTGCCAACGCCAAGCCAATCCAAGGCCGAAGACCGGCGGGCGCGAACCCGCAGGCCGCCAGCAGTCCAACGCTCAAAGCCGCCGCGATCAGAAAAAAGGGAGCATTGAACCGCACGATGTTCGTGACTCCCTGATAGGGTTTTCTCAGCGGGGCCATGATTCGATGCGGCCTTTCCTCCACTCATAATCAACGTGTTCCATGCTGAAGGCGCTGGCTGGAATCAGCCCGGGGGCTTGGATGGAATCGATCGGAAAATCCGGATAGTGATCCACCGCCGCGGGCATTGGTTTCCAATGGGAGCGTTTTCCTTCAACGATCACCACCTGTCCGGAGGCGGGATGATGGCTGAAGGTGAATGGCATGGGGCCGGCGAACCGGCGGGCTTCCGCCCATGACGCGAAAGGTGAACCTGAAGGAAGTGGAACGTGTGCTTCCGCAGCCGCGCGGGCGGTCGTGATGTGATAGCCGGTGCTCCTGGACTCCACACCCCATAAGCTTTCCTGACAACTTTCCGTAATGTCACTGACTTGGTGATGATATTGTGTGAAAAGATTGCCGAGCCATGCCATGGGGCGTCGGTTGGTTTCGGTCTTAAGAATATACAATCCGCGCAACCGACGGCCGGCCGCGGTGCGGTATTTTACAAAAATCCGGTAACCGGCCAACAGAGCGTTCAGTCCCATCCATGCGGGAAGAAAGGAAGGCCGCAGCTGCCTCGTGCTGACGAACGCGATGGCGGCGAACCCCCAGCGCCCCTGAAAGGTGTCGAGCTCCAAGCAGTCGGGGAGCAGGGGCCGCAATGACGCGGCCGGTGCGGCATAAGTCAGGACGAGTGATTTGTCGAAGTGCGCGCGGACTGCGAAAGGGTGATTGCGGAGCGAGAAAATCATACCGTTGATTTGGGTCGGGGGAGGGTGACCGGGCGGCTCGCGGCGAGCAGCAACCCGACGAACAGGCAGGCGAGAAGGGCGTTGGCGCGGCCAAATAACAACAAATCCGGGGCCAGAGTCACCTCCAGCGCATTCATGGTCAGGATCACCGCGGCCGGCGTCCACACATTGAGCCGGGGAGTGAATCGGCTGAGAATCCAAAGCGCCATGACCATTTCCGCCAGGCCGAAGAGTCGGATGGGAAGGGCGGCATCAATTCCGAGAATCCGCGCGGCGATGGCTTCGTGGCGGGGCACCTGGCCGAGGAGTTTGCACCAGAATCCATTCACCAACCAGACGGCGGCGGAAAAATAACGCATTGCTGCGGCGGCTGGATTTGGACTCGGGCGATGCGGGAAATGCGCAGTCATGATAGGGTTGGTCGGTTTTTCCATCATCCGCAGCGGCGGCGGGCGTCGAGGGTGAGGAGGGGGGGGATGAGGGTGGTGGCCACGGCCGTGGGAAGGCCGGGTGGGAGGAGGAGAGCGGGCGTCCATAACAAAGTTCCAAGGACGGCGTGTCCGGCCCAGCGGCCCCAGGCATCGGAGGTGCGGACGAAGGCGGCTCCGAAAACGAGGGCGGCGAGGAGCCAGAAATCAGCGGCGGCGGCGAGGACCGGGGCGGCACCCAGGACCGGGGCGGGGAATTGGGCGCGGGCAACGATGCCGGCGATGACGACCGTGGCCGCGACGGCGAACCAGACGGCGCGCCAGAAGGGATGGAATGCGGGGGCGCCTTCCGCGGGCAGGGTGCAGCCGGTGCTGCCGGCGATGACGCGGCGGTTGTAGCTGATAAATTGATAGAGCAGCCCGAGCGGTCGGCGGAAAATGGGTTTTCCCGCGAGGGCGGCAAGGCGTGGATGGCGTTGGCCGACAAGGTGCAGCAGGGCATCGATGCCATAAAGCGTGGGTCCGCCGGCGGTGTCGATGAGGGGGATTTCGTGTCGGGCGCGTTCGGGATCCAGCTGGGCGGCCCATTGACGGAGTCCTTCCGGGAAGGGTTGGCGGCCACCGGGTTGCAACCAATGGAGCCGTTCGAATCCGGCGGTATACCAGCAGCACAGGGGGCAGACTTGGTCGAACAGGATGATTTTTTCCGGCTTCATGGGGGTGGGCGGGATGGGGGTGGATGCTGACCAGGGCGGAGGTTGGGCGCTGGGGAGTGGTGAAGATGGATAGGTCTTCTGTGGTGATTGTTCAAGCGGTTATTTCTGTAAGGACAGAAATAAACGAAATGATTGGTGGGAGAATGCGTGCTGGCGTCTGTAGGAGGAGGCGGTGGTGGGCCGGATGGCCGTGGGGTGGCTGGGCGGCTGGGTGGCTGGGTGGCTGGGTGGCTGGGTGGCTGGGTGTGTTTGGGGGCGGGGCGGCGGGGCGTGATCTGGTGGCTGGGTGGGGGAAAGATACACCTCAGCAAGCTTCGGTTGGGAAAGCTTTGACAAGTCAAAGCAGTCCAAGGTGGAGCTTCGCTCAACTGGCGGTGGCGGGGCGTGGGAGTTGATAGGGCCTATAGGACATATAGGACTTATAGGGCCTGGTTTTTACGGGCCTTTTTCCTGCAGACCGGTGCCCAGCCACGACCAAGTTGCACACTCTTCCGCAAAACAACTTTCCGGGTTGCCCTAATAACCAATAACCAATAACCAATAACTTTTTCTCCCCCTCCTGCCCCGGCTTCGCATCAGGGCCTGGTCATGCGTTCGGCGACCACCCATTGGTCGAATTCCTCGGCGGTGAGGTGACCCAGGGCGAGGGCGGCTTCCTTGAGGTTGGTGCCTTCCTTGTGGGCTTTTTTGGCGATGGCGGCGGCTTTATCGTAGCCGATGTGGGGGTTCAGGGCGGTGACCAGCATGAGGCTTTCGGCGACGTAGCGGTCCACTGTGGCGCGGTTCACTTTGAGGTCGGCGAGACAATAGTCCGCGAAGCTGTGGAGGGTGCCGGTGAGCAGTTCCACGCTGTGCAGGAAATTGTGGATCATGATGGGGTTGAACACGTTGAGTTCAAAATTCCCCTGACTTCCCGCGAAGCCGATGGCGGCGTCATTTCCCATCACCTGCACGGCGACCATGGTCATGGCCTCGCTTTGAGTGGGGTTCACTTTTCCGGGCATGATGGAGGAGCCGGGTTCGTTTTCGGGAAGGGAGAGCTCGCCCAGGCCGCAACGGGGGCCGCTGCCGAGCCAACGGATGTCGTTGGCGATTTTCATGCAGGTTCCCGCCAGGGTTTTGAGGGCTCCGGAGGCGAAAACGAATTCGTCGTGCGCGCTGAGGGCGGCGAATTTGTTGGGGTGGCTGGCGAAGGGCAGGGCGGTGAGGCCGGCGATTTTCGCGGCGGCGCGGTCGGCGAATTCGGGGTGGGAATTGAGTCCGGTGCCCACGGCGGTGCCGCCGATGGCGAGGTCCAGCAGACCGGGCAGCGTGGCCTCGATGCGGGCGATATCGCGGTCGATCAGGCTAACATATCCTCCGAATTCCTGGCCCAGGGTGACAGGGGTGGCGTCCTGCAGATGGGTGCGGCCGATTTTAACGATGTCGTTGAATTCCAAGCGCTTGGCCTCCAGTGCGGCGCGGAAATGACGGCAGGCGGGGAGCAGGCGGTGCACGACTTCCTCCGCGGCGGCGATGTGCATGGCGGTGGGGAAAGTGTCGTTGGAGGATTGCGACATATTCACGTGGTCATTCGGGTGCACGGGCGATTTGCTGCCCATGGTCCCGCCGGCCATTTCGATGGCGCGGTTGGAAATGACCTCGTTGGTGTTCATATTGGTCTGGGTGCCGGAGCCGGTCTGCCAGATGCGGAGCGGGAAATGCGCGTCCAAGGTTCCGGAAATCACCTCGTCCGCGGCGGCGGTGATGAGTTCGCAGGTTTCCGCGGGCATTTTCCCGAGGTCCGTGTTCACGAGGGCGCAGGCTTTTTTCAAAACTCCGAGGGCGCGGATGAGCGGGCGCGGCATGACATCGCGGCCGATCGCAAAGTATTTCAAGGATCGCTGGGTCTGGGCTCCCCAATAGGCGGAGGAGTCCACTTCGATGGGGCCCATGGTGTCGGATTCGGTGCGGGTGCTCATGCGGATGATAATTTTTGGGATGGGAAAACCGGGGGTGTGGGAATGTCGCGCGCCAATGGGTGAACTCTAAAATGGCGTCTCGGAATTGAAGGCACAGGAAGGGAGGAAAACCAAGGGTGGCAATGGGAAATGCAAGCTGGGTGCACCCGGGAGATTGATGAGCAGCAAATGCTTAAATTATTGAAAGCCGAGTCGAGTCTTGGTTTTGCGGAATCCCTCATTATTGCAAAAATTGTTTGCGGAACACAATCTGTAGGCTATAATTTCCACGGTTTAGAGTTGTTTTTAAATTAAAGTATTTAGTCAATGTTTGGTAAGTCGATATTTCTATGGCTATTCTTGGTCGTGGGAAGCATCGTGTTCAGTGGGTCAGCAGGCGTCTCGCAGGCTGCGGAGACCACCGTTGTTGTGAAAAAGCGGCATACGGTGGGGCTGGAGATGAAGTGGACGTGGGACGGCAAAACCCCGGCATTTGGCAGGGCGGCATCCAGCCCATCCAGAGTGGAAGTGAGCCGGGCGGATTTTCTTGTTTCAGGTCTGGCGTTGCGCCGTGAGGACGGGACTTGGCTGGAAAGCCAGGATTGGTATGCCTATTTCAAAGGGGCGGAAAGCCGGGCCCGGGCGGTGATCGAGGGGGTGCCGGGCCAGGTTTACACTGCCATGCGTTTCCAAGTGGGGGTGGACGGAGCTGTGGACAAGTCGGACCCGAATTCATGGCCGGCTGGTCATGCTTTGCATCCCTTAGTGAACGGGCTGCATTGGGGATGGCAGGGCGGCTATATTTTCATGGCTCTGGAGGGACATTATCAAAAAAACGATGGAGTGGACGGTGGTTTTTCCTATCATCTGGCCGGCGCGAAGCAGAATATGCAGGTTCTGCTGGAGGGGACGCTGGATTTGACGGCGGGCGGGACGGTCGGCCTGGAATTCGATCTCGCGCGGGTCCTGGGTGGAGTGAAGCCTTACGTTTTCGGCGAGTCCACGCACTCGCGGGACGGCGATGCGCGGGCGGAGACCCTGCGGGCGCGGGTGGAAAAAAGTTTCCGGCTGACCGGGGTCGCACCCGAAATTTGGCAGGATCCCGCAGTGGTGGGCGCGGTGGCCCCGGATGCGCCGAAACAAGCAGGGACGCCGTGGCTGATGCACATTTCCAGCCGGATGCCGAAAGTGGCCCTGCCTGCGGACAATGTGCCCACCCAGGAGGGAGTCGACCTGGGAGAACGGCTTTTCAATGACACCCGGCTGTCCATGAATGGCACTCAATCCTGTGCCTCCTGTCATGACCGGAAAGCGGCCTTCACGGATCCTGGCAGGCGCTTCAGCCTGGGCGCGGAGGGCCGGGAGGGAACGCGGAATGCCATGCCGCTTTTCAATCTCGCCTGGCAGCAGGAGTTTTTTTGGGACGGCCGCGTGAAGCGGCTCCGGGACCAGGTTTTGATGCCGATCCAGGATCCGGTGGAGATGCATGAGTCACTGGAAAATGCCGTCAGGAAATTGTCAGGAGAAAAATCCTATCAGGACGATTTTGCCAGGGTGTTCGGCGATGAAAAGATCACTCCGGAGCGCGCGGGCCTGGTGTTGGAGCAGTTTTTATTCACCCTGGTGTCGCAGGATTCCGTATTTGATCAGGCCCTGCTCGGACGGCGGAAATTGACGCCGGTGGAACAGCGCGGACTGGAATTGTTCATCACGGAGTTCGATCCCGCCAGGAATCTTCGAGGCGCGGATTGTTTTCATTGCCACGGCGGGGCGTTGTTTTCCAGTCAGGGATTCGCCAATAACGGATTGGATGCCTCGCCCGGAGCGGGCCGGCGGGCCGTCACGGGACTGGAGGCCGACCTCGGGAAATTCCGTGTGCCCTCCCTGCGGAATATCGCCCTGACCGCTCCCTACATGCATGACGGCCGCTTCGCGACCCTGGAGGAAGTGATCGATCACTACGACCACGGAGTGCAACGCACCGCCACGCTTGATCCCAATCTCGCAAAGCACCCCGAGGCCGGTCTGGGGCTCACCTCCTCTGACAAATCCGCCCTGGTGGCCTTCTTGAAAACCCTGACCGATCCCGCGTTCGCCGGCGCCAGCGCCGCTGCCGAAACCGCCAGCCACCCCGCTGCGGAAGCCGGAGTGCCGCCATCCTTCCTATCCAAACCGGATTCCAAACGACTTCATCCATGAAATCAAACCGTGCCCTAACATTGTCCCTGCTGATGGCCGCGTTCTGCGCGGGCCGGGTTCCGTCGTCGCGCGCGGATGATGCCCACGCCCAGGACGATGCATTTTTCGCGGCCGCCGCCGCGCTGCTTCCCGCCTTTCAGGGCGTGCCCGCGCCGGTGGAGCCCGCGGAGTCCCAGAACGCCGGGCAGTGGGCCGGACCGTATGCCATGCCGCACGTTCCGGTGACGGCGTCCAACCTTCCGGACGGCCGCGTCCTGACGTTCGCGTCCAATCAGCGGACCTCATTTCCGGTCGGGCCGGAGTTCACTTATGCGGCGGTGTGGAATCCCAGCACGGGCAGCATAACGGAAATCAACTCCAACCTGCATGACATGTTCTGCGGCGGGACGGTGCTGCGGGCGGATGGTAAATTTCAAGTCATGGGCGGGCGCAACACGGTGCGTCTATCCAGTGTCTTCAATTGGCAGACCAATGCGTGGTCAAGGGTCGCGGACATGAACGATCCCCGCTGGTATACGGCGTCCGTGGCCTTGCCGGGCGGCGAGGTTTTCACGGTGGGCGGAAGCGGCGGGGAAAACACGGCGGAGCGTTATAATGGTTCCTCCTGGACAAAATACGCGAACATCAACTGGAGTCCCATCGCTTCCCAGCCGACGATCGAATCCATCTGGACGCCTTTCGTTTTTGTCGCTCCGGATGGCCGGCTATTCCATGCCGGTCCCACCAAATCCATGTATTGGGTGAATCCGGAAGGCACGGGTTCCCTGGTGAATTCCGGCGCGCA
>JAQGPD010000365.1 GCA_028293305.1 Verrucomicrobiales bacterium
CGTCTCCACCTTTGATCGCGCTGTTTCCGTCCCCGGTGGCGACTTGATAGAGCATCCGGGCTCCGCCGACACGGTAGGAGGTGTTTTTCACGTTGGTAGTGTCCTCCATCCCCAGCGCTTCCGGGTATTCCCCGTTATCGATTTTGTAGCTTTCGACACAGAGCTGCAGTCCGTTGATACGTGCCACGGTATTCTTTTTGGCGGCTTTGTTATTCGCAATCTGGATGCCCGCGAAACTGAGGGCGGCCAACATGCCGATGATCGTGATGACCGTAAGGATCTCGATCAGCGTGAAGCCTTTGTGGGAGCGGTGGGACAGCGGCCTGGTTTTCATGGCGGTGGGGAGTGGGGGTTTTTTTGATACAGGAGCGTTGCCGTTTTCCTGATCAGCCTTGGAACTTGGTGACCACGGTGATGAGCGGTTGGAAGAGGGCGAGCACGATGACGGCGACGATGACAGCCAGCACCACGATCATGATAGGCTCCAACATGGAGGTCAGAGCCGTGACGGAGTTGTCCACTTCGTCGTCATACACGTCCGCGATTTTCAGAAGCATTTCGGGGAGCTGACCGGTTTCCTCACCCACCTCGATCATGGAAATAACCATGGGAGGGAAGATTTTGGAGGCGTTCAGCGGGGCGACCATGGATTCACCTTCCTTGACGGCGTCGTGCACCTTCATGATGGCGGCAGCCACGGTGTTGTTGCCGGCGGTATCGCGGGTGATGTTCAGGGCTTGGAGAATGGGAACGCCGGAGGTGACCAGCGTGCCGAGCGTGCGGGTGAAGCGGGCGACGGCGCTCTTGAGGAGCACGGAGCCGAAGAGCGGGAGCTTCAGGACGAGACGGTCCAGCGTATTGCGTCCGCCTTTGGTGGCGGCGTAGGCTTTTCCGCCGAAGACGATCAGAGCACCACCGCCGAGGATGATGATGATGTTGTTCTTCATGAAATCACTGGCGCCGATAACGAACTTCGTCAGCGGAGGCATCGCGTCCTTGCCGCCTTCCACCATGCTTTCAAAGATGGTGGTGAACTTCGGAACGATGTAGGTGAGGAGGAAGATAACGATACCGACGGCGATGAGCACCACGATGACGGGGTAGGTCATGGCGGAGATGATCTTGTTCTTCAGTTTGTTGGCTTTTTCCTGGTATTCCGCGAGACGGTTCAGCACCAGTTCGAGCACCCCGCCGAGTTCACCGGCCTTCACCATGTTGACATACAACTTGTTGAAGATCTTGGGGTGTTGCGCGAGGCTCTCCGAGAAGGTCGAGCCCGTCTGGACGGAGTCCGCCAGGGAGTTGACCGTGGACTTGAGAATCGGATTCGGCTCCTGGTTTCCGAGAACCGTGAGGCCGCGGAGGAGGGGGAGGCCGGAGTCGATCAGGGTGGCGAGCTGCCGCGTGAAGATCATGAGGTTCTTGCTCTTGATCTTGCCGGTGACCTTTTTAGGGGCTTTGGCCTGACGCTTTTTGGCGGCTTTGGCTTTTTGTTTGACCGCGGCGGTCAATTGGCCTTCGGGGGCCACTTGGGTGGGGAAGAGGCCCATGCCCTTCAGTTTGGCGGAGGCATCGTCGCGATTGCCGGCGTCAACGGTGCCGGCGGTTTCCTCGCCTTTAGCGTTCAGTGCGATGTATTCAAACTTGGCCATGTGCTGGTGTATGAAGGGATTAGTGAAGGGGAATAGCGGAAAGCCCGGAGTTTGTCATTGGGAAAAACCGGTCCGGCCGGAAATGTGATGAATTAAAAGAAAAATCAGGTGTATTTGAGGACTTCCTCAATGGTGGTGCTGCCCTCGTAGATGCAATTCAAACCGTAGTCGCGCAGGGTGGTCATGCCCAGCTCGATGGCTTTTTGCTTGAGGACGATGGATGGAGCCTTCTCAATAACCATATCGCGGAGGGTGTCGTTCATGTCCAGCAATTCGTAGAGGCCGCGGCGGCCGCGGTAGCCGGTGTTCCCGCAGTCCTCACAGCCCCGGCCGGTATAGAAGTGCTTGTCTCCGATTTCATGGGCGGAAAGGCCGAGTTGGGTCAGGATGGACTCATTCGGCTCGTAGGGAACGCGGCAGGATTTGCAAATGGTTCTGACAAGACGTTGGGCCAGAACAGCTTCCAAAGTGGCGGCCACGAGGAAGGGTTCGCAGCCCATGTCGATCAGACGGGTGACGGCGCCGGGAGCGTCGTTGGTGTGCAGGGTGGAGAGCACCAAGTGACCGGTCAGGGAGGCCTGAATGGCGATGGTGGCGGTTTCCACGTCGCGCATTTCCCCGACCATGATGCGGTCCGGGTCCTGGCGGAGGAAGGCGCGGAGGACGCGCTGGAAGCTGACCCCGATGGCTTCATTCACCGGAACCTGTTGAATGCCATCGATTTCGTATTCGACGGGGTCTTCAACGGTGAGGAGCTTGGAATCGACCTGGTTGACCTTCTTGATGGCGGCGTAAAGCGTGGTCGTTTTACCGGCACCGGTGGGGCCGGTGACGATAAAGATCCCGTTCGGTTTGTTGACCGTGTCGATGATGTATTCGTAAAGCTTCGGCTCGAAGCCGAGGTTTTCGAGGTCGAGGTTGACACTGGTGCGGTCCAGAACGCGGAGCACGACGGATTCCCCGTGGATGGTGGGGAGGGTGGAAACGCGCATGTCCACGCCGCGGCCGCCGATGGTTTTCATGAGACGTCCGTCCTGCGGAACGCGGCGTTCGGCGATGTTGAGATTCGCCATGACCTTGATACGCGAGGTGATGACGGGCCCGAGGTGCGCGGGGGGAGGGGCCATTTCAAGGAGGGCACCGTCCACGCGATAGCGGATTTTGAATTCAGTTTCGAAGGGCTCGAAGTGAATGTCGGAGGCTTTCTGCTTAACCGCTTGGAACAGAACGAGGTCCACATAGCGGACGATCGGGGCGGCATTGACTTCGGCTTCGGCGATGACGCCGGCTTTGGGGTCGATGTTGATGCCGGCGAGGATGTCCTCCATGCCTTCGGCTTCAGCGGCGTAGGAAGTGTTGATGAGTTCCTCGACGCGGTCGGTGTCGGCGACGACCACGATGATGTTTTTGCCCAGGGCGAAGCGCAGGTCTTCGGCGTTTTGCGGGTTCAGCGGGTCGAGAAGGGCAACGTGGAGGCCTTGTTCGTCAAAATTGACCGGAATCGCGCCGTGCATGCGCGCGGCGGCGGCGGGAACGAGGTCGAGGAGGGCGCGTGGGGGCTCGTAGCGGCGGAGGTCCACGTATTCGGCACCGAGTTCCTCGGCGATGAGGCGGTAGACATCGGCCTCGCTTTCCACGTAACCGTAATCGGTCAGGAGGCGTTTGATGTCTTTACCGGAGGAATTGACCTCTTCTAGCAGCTCGGAGGCCTGCAGGTCGTCCAGCAGGGAGCGGGACTGAAAAAGATCCAGGACAAATTGGGGATTCATGGCGGGCGGAAAGTTGGGTGGGTGGGGTGCGGTGCAGCCTGTGGATATTAGCTGTCGGCCATGGTGCTTTCGATGGCTTCGGCGGCGGTGGTGACGCCGGTGAGGACCTTGCGGATGGCGTCCTCGCGGAGGGTGCGCATGCCGAGTTCCCGGGCGCGGCGGCGAAGCTGCGGGGTGGAAATTTGTTCGTTGATCATGTGGCGGACCTGGTCGTCTACCTTGAAGATTTCCACGATGCACATACGGCCGCGGTATCCAGTGCCGCGGCACTTGCCGCAACCGTTGGGCACCATGATCCTTGCGTCGGAAAGGCGGGTTGGATCCAGCCCCAGGGCGCGGATTTCCTTGTCGGTTAGTTCGCCCGGGGTTTTGCACTCCGGGCAAAGTTTGCGGACCAGACGTTGGGCCATCATGGCGCGCACGGCGGTGGCGATGAGGAATGGCTTGACCTGCAGGTTCGTCATACGGGCGACGGCTCCGGGAGCGTCGTTCGTGTGCAGGGTGGAGAGCACCAAGTGACCGGTGAGGGCGGCATTGATGGCGATTTGGGCGGTCTCCGGGTCACGAATTTCCCCGATCATGATAATGTTCGGCGCTTGGCGGAGCATGGAGCGCAGGGCTGCGGCGAAGTTCATGCCGACGTCCTCGCGGACCGGGACCTGGTTGATGCCTGACAAGGTGTATTCAACCGGGTCTTCCACGGTGATGATCTTGCGGTCGGGACGGTTCACCGTGTTCAAACAAGCATACAGCGTGGTCGTTTTCCCGGAACCCGTGGGACCGGTGACCAGGATGATGCCGTCGGGCAGGGCGAGCAACTCGTTGAAGTTGTTCAAGTCATCGCTGAAGAAGCCAAGGTCTGAGAGGCCCAGCAAAATGCTGCTTCGGTCCAAAATACGCATGACGACGCTTTCTCCGTGGCTGGTGGGCACCGTGGAGACGCGGAGGTCGATGTTTTTATTGCCGATCTTGGTCTGGATACGACCGTCCTGCGGGACGCGGCGTTCGTCGATCGACATGGCGCCCGTCATGATTTTGATACGGGCCAGCATGGGAGCGTGCAGGTGCTTCGGATGGGAAGCGACTTCCTGGAGCACACCGTCGATGCGGTAGCGGACACGGAGGCGTTTTTCCATCGGCTCCACGTGAATGTCGGAAGCGCGGTTGTTCACGGCTTCGGCCAGCATGTCCATGACCAGGCGGATGATCGGGGCATCGTCATCTCCGGCTTCCTCGCCTTGGAAGGTGTTGACTTCCTTCTCCTTCTCCACGCCATAAACGTCGGTGATGAATTGCTCGATCTGCGATTTTTGAGCGCAGTAGAAATCGAGGGGGTATGTGGAAAGCAAGTGCGGGAGGCTGTCCATGGCCTCGAAGTCCATGGGGTCTGCGACCGCGAGGAAAAGTCGCCCATTGTCCATGCCGATGGGGATAACGTTGTATTTGGCGGCGATTTCCGGGGAAACCTGTTCAAGGACAAAGGGGTCCGGGACAAAGCCGGCCAGGTCCACAAACTCCATGCCGGCGTCCACGGCCATGGTCTGGGCGACCACGTCCTCGGAAACCCGTTTATTCTCCACAAGGAAGTCGAGGGTGGTTTGCGTGCCGCGTTTGGCGGCGCTGGCCTGCACGATGTTGTCCGCCGTGAGGTAGCCGGCGTCCTGCAAGAGGGTGATCAGATGGTCTTCGTTGGAATACACGGTAAATTCTCCTTAAGGGATGGGTGTTTGCCTGATGCGGCCATCAGGTGCAAGTCTTGATTGGCTTATTTTTAAATCTTGTCGGTTTTCACGTCCACAGGATTAATGCAAAGTGAAAATTCAGTGTTTTCACAAATGTTCGATCACTTCTGTCGCCGACCACCGCACTTTTGGTGCCGCAGCGTATTTATCTTCCGGCGAACGATACCCGGCTGGACATAAAACCACGGCGCGCAATCCGCGTTCCGGCAGACCCAGTTCCGCGTTCAGTGCATCCGGGACGAAGCCCTCCATCGGACAAGTGTCCACTTCCGCGAGAGCCGCGGCGAGCATGAATTGGCCGAGCGCGATATAAGCTTGGCGGGCCGCCCATTCAGGCAGCATGGCCGCGATGGAGCCGCCGTCCAAAACACTGGCGGCGATGATGTCGCGATAACCTTTCAGCGCTTCCACCGGAGCCCCGCGTGCGGCGGCCGCGGAGGCGATGAAACGGTCCACATAAGCGGCGTCCATTTCCTGCTTCGCGCACAGCACCACGAGATGCGAGCAATCCGTCACCTGGCTTTGATTCCAACAGTGCGGACGCAGGCGGGCCTTCACCTCCGGACTTGTGATCACAAGGAATTTCCAAGGCTGCAGGCCGAAGGAGGAAGGCGTGAGCACCAACGACTCCTCGAGTGCATCCCACGTTTCCGCCGGAATCGTGCGGGAGGCATCGAAAGCCTTCGTGGCATAGCGCCAACGAAGCGTGGAGAGAAGATTTTCCGTGGAAATAGGCGGCATGGCGCGAGTGTCTAATCGGGTTGCCGCAAAGACGCAACTGGCTGTGCATGACAAATCACACTCTTTATTCCACTTTTATGCCGGAGTGCCCGGCGCCCGTCATTTTCAAGCCCTCCCGCCGCCCCAATCCGGAGGTTTTCAGTCGCCACCATCCCTCGCGGCAAGCGCTTCCTCCCCTCATCTCCGCGTCCATTTTCCGACCGTTTCCCGACGCCCGAAAAAGGTTTCTGCAACTTATGCAAAATTCTGTTGCATTCCCGCCACACGCCTCCATAATCGCCGCTCCTCCGCAGCTTGTCTGCGGAACGACAATCCGGAGTAGCTCAGCGGCAGAGCGGGTGGCTGTTAACCATTAGGTCGTAGGTTCGATCCCTACCTCCGGAGTTTCGTTGAAATCAGCGAACCAGGCGTGCGGGGCAGGGCAAGTAAGACGATCTGACAAAATCAAAATCCGTGCAGCCATATCCCTTCACGAGGGTGGTGCTCCATTTTTCTTCTGGCAATCAAACGGTCCGACCAAACGGGTTCTCGGGAAATGGTTGGAAATCCAAAATAAGCGCTGGAGCTGATTCCGTTCCTATCAGAGCAAAGGATTTTCAAGAAGGCTGGTTGGCGCAAATTGATCGCCCGAGCTAACTCTTCTTTACCTGCTTCGGTGAACTCTGTTTTGCTTTGGCATCCATCACGAAGCGTATCAATCCCTCCACAGTGCAATGCGCTTCGATGGGATGACGCAGGGGCTGGTTAGCGTTGAGTTCGTAAGTGTTGCGTCGGCCGTCACGGATCCGGGTCAGCAAACCCGCGGCCTCAAGCTCAGCGACGATTTTTTGAACGCCGCGCTCTGTTATCCCCACCTGGGAGGCGACTTCCCGCATGATCATACTCGGCTGTTCCGCCAGGCAAAGCAGCACGTGCGCATGGTTGGTCAAAAATGTCCATTTTGAGGGCAGATCGTGTGGCGGGTCCTTGAGGGAAGATTTCATATTGACTCCAGGGGCGAATTGGAATACACGAACCGGATTTCGTGTATTCCGATTCGCGAAAGATCGCCCGGAAACCCTTTCCGGGCAACCTGAAACCACCTCCCGAAAACACCCTATGGACGTTATTCACGCGCTTTCCTCAAGTCTGTTAAATCCGATGGTCCTCGCTTTCGCGTTGGGCGTGTTCGCGACGCTTGTCCGCAGCGATCTGAAAATCCCGCCGGAGATTTTCGCTGGCTTGAGCATCTATCTGCTTTTCGCCATTGGATTGAAAGGTGGTTTGAAATTAAATGGGGTGACTCTGGCGGAGGTCTGGAAACCCATCGTCGCGGCGCTGGCGCTTTCCGTATGCATTCCAATTTGGTGCATGGGCATTTTGCGCCGCTGCTGCCGGCTGGACGCGGTGAACTCCGCCGCCATCGCCGCACATTACGGCTCAGTTTCGGCGGTGACTTTCGCCGCGGCGATTTCCTATCTGGATAAGAACGCTGTGCCGGTGGAGGGTTATCTGTCCGCGCTTCTGGCACTGATGGAAGTTCCGGCCATCATTGTAGCCATTTTCCTGGCACGGCGGGCGACCCAGTCGGGGGACGCGACCAACGGCCGATTCAAGGAAGTGCTCCATGAATTGCTCACAGGCAAAGGCATCGTGCTTCTGCTGGGTGGCATGACCATAGGATTCCTGTCAGGGAAGTCCGGCTATGACCAGGTGGCCCCATTCTTCGATGCTCCCTTCAAAGGTGTGCTAACTTTGTTTCTTCTGGAAATCGGACTCGTCACCGGCCGGCATCTTGCCGACTTGAAGGCAGCTGGCCCACGGTTGATCGCCTTTGCATTGGTGATGCCTCCCCTGCACGGACTCCTGGGAGTGCTGCTGGCAAAAGCGTCGGGAATGGGGATTGGGGGTGCCACGGCGCTGGCCACCCTTGCCGCCAGCGCCTCCTATATTGCCGCCCCTGCGGCGGTCCGTATCGCGCTGCCTCAAGCCAGTCCCGCCCTCTATTTCACCACCGCGCTGGCGATCACTTTCCCATTCAATGTCGTTTTTGGAATCCCGCTTTATCATCATTTCGCCCGTTCCCTCCTGTCCCCATGATCTCGGATACTCATTCATTCTGTTTGGCGGAAGGGCCAATATGAATCCTTATTCGTGTCGACCACAGCACCCGCCCTCCCCCCCACCATGAAAGCGGCATTTTGGTCCTTCGGATACAGAATTGCGCCGTGCTTTTCGATGATTAGATACATATTCGGCCACTTGTCCGGGTAGTGTTGTAGGGAAACGTTGATCGCTCCTGCGGCGTCGACGGTATAGATTCCTTTATAGGTTTCGACCGTATATCCATATTCGATCACCTTTATTTTTCCGCGTTTCCCAAGGATTATTCTAGCATCGCAGTCCGCGCCTTGCCACCGACCGTTCCAGCTGAGGAATTCGACAGGTGATGGCTTTGCGTTTATCCAATTCATCATTCCTTCGCGACTGAGATGGCCAGTTTGGGAGCCCGGAGACGGACGTGTGGCCGTGCAGGCGGCAAGCGCAAAAAATAACAAGGAAGGAAAAATAGCCCGCATAGCAAAGTTTGGCTGTGAGCGCAGGGCAAAGCAACCATCCAAATCACTCGCTGCGCCCTACCTTTCCACCCTCTTCATCCTCCTCAAAGGATTGCGGGTTCTGTCCCTGCCTCCGGGGTTTCGATTTCGTGCTGATCTTAAAAAGGTCGGCTTTTCTGGGGGCCCCAGGAAGCCCAAAAGTGCGCGGCACTATCACTCGGCCCCGGACTTGATGCTGGGGCGCAGGCGGATGAAGGCGATGGCGGGGGCTTCAAGGCGGAAAGTTAGGGTCGGGGTCGCTTGATCGGGAATTTCAGTCCGGGTGGTGGTGAAACCGCTAGTGGCATTGATGATGCGGATTTCGGCGGTGGTTGCTTCCGGCCAGGGGAGATTTTTCCATTTCAGGATGATGGCAGGGGATTCCCCGGTAACGCTGCTGACTAACAGGGTGGCGGCGCGTCCATCGGGGTTCAGTCCGGCGGCGAAGGCGAGGCGGCCGGGCCGGGCACCGCGGGTTTGCACTCGTTCCGGCGTTTCAAGGAGCCCGTGGAAGGCGAGGAAGGCTTCGTGGACTTTGTTGGGTGCGCCGTGCTCCGTGAACATGCCGAATCCGCCGACTTCGCCGTGGAAAAAGTTGCATACATCCGCGGGTGCGTCCTGGAGTTCGATCAGGGTGGCGGCGGCGAAGGCGGCTCCCGCAGCCCCGGTCATTTCCTCATGCCAGGCCTGCCGGGCGGCGGGCTCGGATTCCTTGGAGCCGGGCTGCCAGGAATTGCCGGGAAGGTAGTTCCATTCGTTGAGATGGCTTTCGGTTTTTTGGAATCCGGCGTCGACCAAAAATTGCCGGATCCCGACTGCCCGCTGGCTGATTTCGGAAGGGTTGGAAGTATAACAATGCCATGAGAAAAAGTCGAGCGGCACGTTGTCACGCCGGCACATGACCACAAAATTCCGGGCAAAGTCCGTGGGCTTGAAGACGCCATTTTCCAAGCTTCCGCTGGCTCCCAGGGCCGGCCCTCCTATCATGATTTCCGGGAATTCTTTTTTGATGGAAAGTGCCGCCACGCGATAGAGCCGCAGGTAGTCGTCGTCCGTCCCGCTCCAGCAGGCGGGCCGGTTTTCCGGCTCGTTCCAGATTTCCCAATAACGAATATTGTGATGGAATCCATGCGCCCATCCGGCGTTGTAGTGGCGGATGATTCCGCGGCACACGGCGGCCCATTTTTCCATGTCGGCAGGGGGATGCGCATAACGCTTCACCGTGGTGTGCTCGATGCTTTCGCCCAGGCGGTAAACCGGTTCGGAACCTGTTAGGCGGACCGCCGCTATGTATTCATCCGTCAGCCGGAAATCATAACTTTCCGGCAGCCCCGGATCCGCTGCGGGATTCGGGAAAACGACGTGGTGATCGACCACGCTGGGATTCGGCCAACCACAATCGTGCAGACGTGTGAAGGGAATGCCCAGCGACTTTTGCGCGGCGGTCACGTCCAGCATTCCGCCCGGGACCAATGGGCCTTTGTTGATGCCATGCAGCGAACGGAGCCGCCCGGTCCTGACAGAAAAATCCGCTTCCAGGATCACCTCATCCGCGTGACATCGGTGGACAGGAAAAAGCAACGAAACCATTCCTGACAAGACGATGGCGGTGGTGATACGGCCGGATGATCGGAACAGACAGGAAATGCGATCCATGGATTTGGTGGTGGGCATCTTGGCTGTTTACTGTGCCCGCCAATCGCCAATACGGAAGAAAAAAGCGGCGGATAGTTCGGGACGGCCGCATTTTTCCGGCGGAAGGATTGGCGACAGCTCCGGCTACGCGCCAACGTTTTGGCTATCCCAACCATGCTCATGAAAACTCGGACCCCCCAGGCGAAGCCCTATACTCACTATTCCGGCCTGCGCCTCGCCTGCCTCGCCGCGACTGCTTTTTTGGCTCCATCACTTTCCGCAGCCGATCCCTACGAGGATTATGTGAGGAATTCGACGGATTTTGCTTCGGTAAAACAGGACAAGGCATGGGCGGCAAAGGCTTTCCCCAGTTGGCTTTTTATGCCCTGGACCTATCAATGGCGCATTGGTTATACGCCGGAATCCGCCCGTTGGAGCAAGGATCATGGATACAATGGAGCCTTCATCGACCGCGGTGAAATCGAGGCCGAAGGGCGCGCGACCGGGCGGCTTGATTGGATCAATGAAAATGGATTCCGTTTTTACATGGATCACACCGGCGGCAAAGGATTGCTGCACTTGTGGGACGGTGATCAGCTCAAGCCGCACCTGGACGAACTCCATGGAACCGGAGTCCGGCCGGTGCCCTTGAATGACGCCACGCGGGACAAAGTCAGGGAGCTGATGCGCAAAAACATCGGGGCCGTGAAATCCTCGCCGCAGCGCGCGGCATACGCCTTGGATGACGAGCCTTCATGGGGGCATTTTGTGCATCCCACCATGTGGCGGGTGTCGGATGATGACGCCCCCTTCGCCGCGTGGATGAAGCAGGTTTACGGGCCGAATCCGCCAAGCCGGAAGGGCTGGGTCAGTTATGAGGACCTCCGCAAATCGCTTCCGGAGTGGTCTGTCAGGGACTTCGATGCCAGTCCGTTGATGGATCAGTGGACCTACAATGACGCCACCTGGGCGAACTTTATCGGTGGGCTCGTGCAGGACGCCAACATCCTTGATCCGGCCACGCCCTGCGGATTCGTGGGCGGGCAAAGCCCGAGTGCTTTTGGTGGATATGATTATGCCAGGCTGATGCGCAAGGTGCAGTTCATAGAATCCTATAACATGGGATCCTCACAAGCCATCATCCGCTCATTCAATCCCGGCAATGCCGTGCCCGCGGTGACAAGTTTATTCCACAAATCCGTGGACGACACGGTCTGGCAGACTTGGTATTACCTTGCCCATGGCAACCGCGGCCATATCGGCTGGGTGGAGGGTTGGTTCGACGGCAAAACGCCCGCCGCCTGGCACGACGCTGTGGCTCCGGCCTTTGTGGAAGCAGGGAAAAAGATCGGTCCGCTCATGGCCGGGGCGGAGTGGATCCACGACGGGGTGGCGGTTTATTACAGTCATCCCTCCATCCAGTTGGGGTGGATTCTGGATGCCCAGGCGCATGGCAAAACGTGGATCAACCGCAACAACGACGAGCGGCTTGCCAGCGCCGTGCATGTCCGTCACGCGTGGGAGAATATGCTGCGGGATTCCGGAATTCAATACAACCATATCAGTTATGTCGATGTCATCCAGAAGGGTATTTCATCACAATACAAAGTGCTTATTCTTCCAGCGTGCCTGTGTCTCTCCGATGCGGAGGCGCGGCAGATCAAAGCCTTTGCCGACGCCGGGGGGACGGTCATCGCGGACTACCTGCCGGGGCTCTGGGATCAACATGGCAAGGGCCGTCCGGAGGGAGGTGTGCTGGATACGTTATTTGGCGTGAAGCACGATTCCTCCATCCGCGCGGCGGATGTTTTCAATGGAGCGGCGTTGTGGGTGGAGGTGGACCAGGATGTGAATTTTTCCTGGAAAACGCACAAGGAGTTTCTAACTAAAAACAACACCTCCCTCCGGGATGCCGGCGGATTCCACAAAGCCGTGCGGTCCATGCCGGTGGACCACACCCAAGCGGCGGGGAAGGGCAGGGCGGTGCTGATGAATCTTTCGCCGCAATGGTATAACGCCTACCGGGTGGAAGGCCCCGCGCCTGCGGGAAAACGTCAGGTTTTCATGCGCCACCTGGCGGAATCCGGCGTGAAACCGCGCGTCCGCATCGTGGGGCAGGAGGAGGCCGTTCATGGCTATGAAGTGACCTACTGGAGGAAGCCGGCCGGTGCCGCCGGGGAGGCCGGCAAGGGGAAGGAACGCACGCTGTTTTTCGTGGGGTATAATCCTGAAATCACCGGCGATTCCCTCGGCGGCGGAAATTCCGATGGCCTGAAAACCGCCAGCCTGCAAATCGACTTGGAGTTTTCCCAACCCATGGAGGATGTGCGCAACGAGCGCACCAACGAAGCCCTGGGACGCGGCAACAAATTCAAGGTCGCCTGGAAGCAGAACGAATGCGTGGTGCTGTCCTGCGCGGGGGCACCTTGAGCGGGAGCGTTATGTTGGAATTGACGCCTGACGGAATTTCCGGGAGGATGGGAGTCATTCCATGAAAAGCAGCCATGCCGCCATTCTGTTCCTCGTCAGCGCGATGCTCGGCGGCGTCGCGGTCCGGGTGGGTATGTCGGCTTGGCCAACTGTGCTGAGGGCGGCGCAATGGGATGTGGAACTTGATAGGCGGAAGAAGGCCCCGGCATCCTCCCCGGACCGTCCGGTGACGGATGGGGTCATGCTGAAATTTCCTCCGGAGCTTGTCGCCGCCCGCCAGGCGAAAGGTCCGGAGCTTGCCGCGCGGCTGCGGGTTATTTTCGAGCAGTTTGGAATCGATCCTGAATGGGCCGAGGCTTTGTCAGCGGCGGACGCCTCCGGTTTTCCCCGGCACTGGGAAAAGCTGAAAGACCTGCCGCCGGGGAAGGGGACCGGCACTTTGCGTAAGTTCCTTTTCGGACGCTGGGCGGTGCTGGATCCCGACGGAGCGCTGGCGTTTTTGGAGTCGCGTAAAGGGATTCCGGATGCGGACGCGCTGCTGGGCCAGTGGGCTTTGGTGGATATTGCAAAAGCCGGCGCCGCGGCCTCGGCGCTGGGGGAACACCGGCTGGAGCGTATGTTATGCGGAGTGGCCATCAACCAACCGAAGGAGTTTCTGAAATGGACCTTGAAGCACCCCGGGGCGGATCCGCTGAACTTCGGAGGGTCGGATCGGGACGATAAAGTGGCAGCCCTGAAAAGTCTGCTAGCGGTTTTTCCTGACAAGGTGATGGAGTGGTCCCGGCGGCTGCCACCGGACCGATGGTCGGAGGATCAAGTCGCGATCCTGGCAGCCCACATGGCCAGGCAGGGAACCGCCGGAGCTCTGGCCTGGGCGCGGTCGCTTGGTGATCCTCACAAGATCACCAAGGCGTTGGTGACGGTGGCGGGCGAAATGGCGGACAGGGATCCTGCAGGGGCGGTGGCCTTGTTGGTGGATGGACGGAATGAGGAGGAAAATGAATATGGAATGGAGTGTGCGTCCGCTTTTCAAAAACTCGGAGCATTGGATCCTGACAAAGCCATGGCGTCGGCGAGACTGCTGAAGCCTGGGACGGTGCGGGACTCTGTGATCCACCGGCTTCTAGATCGGAAGAGC
>JAQGPD010000096.1 GCA_028293305.1 Verrucomicrobiales bacterium
TTTTCCAGAGTGAGGGAGTAGTCGATGATGCAGCCGGGCTGGAGGCCGGGGATGGGAAAATGGACGTTTTTCATGCCGTCCGGGGTGTCCAGACTGTAGCGGTCCTGGGGGGAGCCTTGGGCGATGATGGATTTGCCGGAGGGGTCGAGGACGTTGAGGGTGTGGAGGGAGAGGCGTTCGCGGGCGGGGTCGACGAGGAAGGTGAGGGTGTTCCATTGGGACATGCCTTCCGCGTTGGAAATGAGGACCTTGGAGCGGATGGTGGTGGCGGGGAGGCGGCCGCGTTGTTGGCGGTGGCCGGTGATATGGGACAGAATGAGGGCGGGCGGGGGGCTGGATGGGAGGGAGGAATCCGGGGAGACGGAGGAAATCGGGGCGGGGTTTTTGGGCGGGGTGCCGGGGGCGGGGTTTTCCAGGAGGGCGGCAGGGAGGGGGACGGGGTCGAGGGAGGGGGAAATGTAGGAGGCGTCCGCCTGGGCGGAGGTGGTGGCCAGGCTGGTGAGGGCGTCTCGGGCGGCTTGGGAGGTGGGGCTGGCTTTGAGGGCCTGTTGGTAGGCGAGACGGGCGTCGTCGGTGCGGCCGAGGAAGGTGAGGCATTCGCCATGGAGGAGCTGGGCCTGCTCGTGGGCGGGGTGGTGTTTGGCGACGCGTGCGGCGAGGGTGTTGGCGTCTTGGAATTGCTTGAGGCTGAGGAGCTTTTGGACGCATTCGATCCCGAGCATGGCGTCGTCCGGCCAGGTTTGCCAGGTGGCCTGGATGATGGCGAGGGCTTTGGGTCGTTCCCCGGTCCGGGCGAGGATGGAGGCGTAGTGAAGGCGCCAAAGGACGGAATCCGGGTCGTTCCGGACGAGGAGGGAGGCGAAGGCGCGGGCTTCCGTCCAGGATTGGCTATCAATAAGTGCTTCCAGGTAAGGCGCTGCGAGGGAGCCGGGAAATTTCCGGTCCGCGAGGAGGGACATGGCCTGGCGGTGGGCGCGGGGGCCGGCTCCGATGCGGGCAAGAATCAGGGTGCGGTAGAGGGTCCAGCCCGGGGCGTTGTTGAACTTGGCGCCGGCGGAGTCGAAAAACTGGGTGGCTTCCTCGATTTTTCCGGCGCTGGCGAGGGCGGAGCAGGCGTCGGCGAGGTCTTCCAGGCGCTGGGATCTTTGGAAAAGGGCTTTTTCCAAAGTGGCGGCTTCCTGGAGTCGGCCGTCGGCGCGTGATTCGGCGGCGAGGGCGTGGAGCAGGGGAAGCTCCAAAATGCAGGGCATGCCCGTGGGGGCGGGGGTATCGGGATTGAGCCCGATTTGCAGCAGGTCCAAAAGGGAATCGGGGTCGGAATCGGGATCGGAATCAGACGTCAGAGCGCTTGGGGGAACGGAGTCCGCGGAGTCGGGGGGCGAGTGTGGGGAAAGGGGGGGCTTGGTGATTTTGAGGGCGACGGCGATGACCGTATTCTCCGGGGTGGGATGGAGGCGGAGGGCGAGGAGGGCGGGTTTTCCTTCGTAAGTGGCTGGCAGGGTGAGCTTCAGGGTATTTCCGGGAAGGGCTGCGGCCGGGTCCGTGGCGGGGATGGATGCGCCGCGGAGGAGAGGCCAGATTTGGCGGAGGGCGATGAGGAGCCGGGAGGGAGGGGTGGTGCCGAGGTCCTGCATGGGGAGGCAGACCAAGGCGATGCGGGTCTGGCCCGAAGCCCAAAAACCGTCCGCCCCGGGTGCGGAAAGCCGGCCGCCGGGCCAGGTGGACAGGTTGGGTGGCAGGGACTTCCAGCGATAGAGCGGCTGGGGTGAAGGGAGGACTGGCAAGGGTGCGGCCCCCGCCAGATCGCGGTCGAGCAGGCTGGTTTGCAGCACATCCAGGTCTGTTTCCAAAACCGAAAATCCGCCGACGAGCCGCTGCATGACCCGGGTGAGGGAATAGGCGGCGTTGTTTCCGGGCATGAGGCCGGTCATGCACCAGGCGATCCGGCCCTGCTGGTGGATCCACATTTCCAAATGCCGCCTGGGGGTTCCGGAAACGGCGGCGGGGGGGACTTCCCAAACCAGTCTGAGGCAACGGAGGGATTGCCGGCCGGGGAGGATGATTTCGTATCGCTCGGGGATGCCGCAGGAAAAATGCGATTGCAGCGCGAGCACGGCGGGGATGGACGCCCAGGCGTCATCCGCGCCGGATCCGTCCGGAAGAATATCCGTGGTCAGGGAAAAATCACACGCGCCCAGTCCGAATTCCGAGGGCGGCGACGACTCCGAGCGGTGCAGAGTGAATGACGGACGCAGCAAGGCGAAGGGGGACTCCGCCGGGCCGATGCGTTCCCAGTAGTCCGCAGGTGCCTTGAACTCAAAGCCTTCCGCCGCGAACTCCTTGAACAGATTCGAGGTGGCGGGAGGTGGAGGAACGGATTTCGCCGTGGTTTTGCCGCTCTGGGAAGGGGATGAAGGGTCGTAGTGGAAGAGCAACTCATCCGAGGGTTCCGAGACATCAGTGAAGTAAAAGGCCGCCGGCCAGATCCGCCATGCGGCCAAGGCAGCGGAGCAAACGAAAGCGGCTCCGGCCAAGGGAAGAAAAGCGCGGAATCGGGTGCGCCAGGTGGTCTTTTTTGGACGGGAGGGCTGCCAAATTGCAGTGGGGGGTGACAGGGGCGGGGGGGGCTGGGGCTGGGGACCCACCGTGCCCGTGGAAAGAGGCTCCGGCCCGCTGCTCATTGATGCCAGCGGCGGCGGGGATGGCAACGGCACCGGTGCGAATGCGGCCCCGGGAGTGTGAGTGCCGAGGGTGTGAGCGGCGGGGGCGTGGATGGGGGCAGCGAATGGAGACGGCCTCGGGAGCGGGGCAGGAGCTGGCACCGACGCGGGCGGGATCAGGGGCGGGCCAGGGGCGGCTGGCGGGTCGCCTGGCTTGGGAAGGCGGGGTGGCTCCTTGCTGGTCAAGGGGTTGCTCGCGCGGCTGCCGGGCATGAAAGGGGTGCGCACCCGAAGTTTCCGGCGCTGGGTTTCTCCTGACAAATCCACTGGGGCACAGTCCGGTGCGGGAGCGGAGGGCAGCGGCCATGGGATGGAAGCCGTAGGCGGGAGACTCGTGGAGCAATGCGGACAGGCCGGGCCGCCTCCTTGGACCGATGCGACCATGGCGAATTCCCGTCCGCAAAACGGGCAGGGGATCGCGCTTGACGCATTGGCGGGAAAGGGGGACATGAAGATGAAATTATAATTTTCATGATTTCCACCATATTTGCAACTGATTCCTTATAGCGTCGCGATAATTAGTCCGCAAAGATAGTTAACACTCATGAATATTATGCGCTGACGCCCAATTTTAGTGGACAGAGGCACATATGGCGATTTTAATCCTTCGTGGCCATTCCCCCCGGGCTTCCAAGCCGGCGCACGTGCTTCCTCCGCCACCTTCTATTATGCAATTCACCGATATCCCGGCTGATGTGCTGTATTTTCACTGTGAAAATTGCGGCGCGGAGCTGAGCGTGCCGACTTCACTGCACGGGGTCGAAGGCCCCTGTCCCACCTGTGGGGATACGATCAAAGCTCCGGAGCTCTACATTCCTTCAACGGCTTCGAACGGTGAAGGCGTGTTGGCCCTGCCGCCGCTGGATGGACGGCATGAGCCCCCGGCATCCAGCACGAAGACCATCCCCGTCCCGGACTGGATGAATCAACAGGCCGTCCTCCCGGCGCCTTGCCAGCCACCTTTCCCGTCGACTTCCCCGGCACCCTCCCCTCCGCAGCCTTGGTCCAAGCCTGCCCTGCCCGTCGCGGTCATGCGTCCGCTGCCCGCCGCCGGCGGCTTGCTCCCCAAACAAATTTCCAGTGTGGAACTCCGTGAATTCAAAGCCCGGCTCAGCATACCGGAATTCGACTCGGAGCCTGACGACTCGTGGGTGGACCGCCACCGGACCCTGCAGCAACGGCAAATGGTGCGCAAAAAACTGGACCGTGCCGCGCATAACTTCCTGGACTCCACCTTCTTCCGCGTCGCACGGGTGGCGCTGCTCGTGGTCACCGGCGGGCTTTGCGCCGGATTGACCCTCTACCTGAAAGACCGCAAGTGGATGCTGGACTTCCCCTGGAGCCAAAACGCCCAGGAGGACCTCGCGGATGCCCCTTACTCCCCCACGGCCCCGCAACCCGCCTCCGCCAAGCTCGCCAGCCCTTCCAATTCCCCTTCCACTTCCACCCAGGCCTCCGCGCCGGAAAATCCGTTTTTGGTGGAGGACGCCTCGGAATTGGAGAAAAGCGCCCCTCTCCCGCCCATGACCCCCGTGCCGGATCCCGTCTCCGTCCCGGTCGGCGCCGCGCCTATCGTTACCGGGAAAAATTAACAAATTCCCGGAAGATTTTATTTGGCAGGCCCGCGCCGTGGCGTTAGCCTCGCGCCCATGAAAATCTCGCCTGGATTGTTCACCGGATTCGCTGCTGCGGGTATATTCGCCCTCATTCCAACGGTCCATGCCGGGGAAAGTTCAGGACCCGCGGCATCGCAGGACGCTCTGAATCAAGACATTGTGGTGCGGATGTATCGCGAGAAAGGCAAGGTCAGTCTGGACTGGCTCCTGGACCACGAATCCCTCTTCAACGCCACCCGCGAGGAGTTCGAGAAACAATATTCCAAAAAACTTTACACCTGGCTCGACAAGGAAAAAACCCGGGCGCGATTCAACCCCGACCGCAATGACATCACCCTGCGCGGGGAGGAAAGCGGCGAAACCATCGTCAGCTTCAAGGACAGCAAGGTCTCTGGCGTCATGATCTCCGTCATGAACAAAGGGGATGACGGTTATATCAAGGAGGGTCCCTTCAAGAGCGGCATCGCCAAAGCCAAAACCACCCTCGCGGCCGTGGCGAAGGTGACGGAATCCCTCCGGAAAAAGAACGAAACCATTTCCAAAGCCGAGGGCTTCGTCTGGAGCACCAAAAAGGCGATGTATATGCTGGAATACCTGTGGGTGCCCGAGGAGCGGCGCGACGGATACATTTGGTATGCGCACGGGGAATTTGTCCGCATCCGCATCCTCCCGCCGCAAATCCTGCTCGGCGTGCAGCAGAACACCCTGAAAACCAACATCAGCCGGCCCACCCTGGTCAAACGGGTGAAGCGGGAAGGAACCAAGGTGTGGCTGGACGGCCTGCCCATGGTGGACCAGGGCAGCAAAGGCTATTGCGCCGTCGCCTCCTTCGAGCGCGTCATGCGTTATTACGGAAGCCAGGTGGACATGCATGACCTGGCGGACCTCGCCAACACCAGCTCCTTCGGCACCTCGCCCGAAGGCATCAAGGACGCCGTTCACAAAATGGCCGTGCGCAGCGGCCTGCATACCCGCGAACCGGTTTTCATGCAGTCGAAGGACTTCAATTCCCTCATCAGCGCGTATAACCGGGAAGCGAAAAAAGCGAGTCTCGGCGGGGTGGACCGCCCCCGCAGCATCCTGGACCTTTATCAGCAGATGGAGCCGGACCTCTTCCGCGACATGCGCATGAAGGATGCCGGGTATAACAAATTCGGATCCGAGGTGGCCAAGAGCATCAATGCCGGCGTGCCCGTCATGTGGGCCCTTCAGCTGGGCATGTTCTGGGAAGACCGCCTGGAGGACAGCTACGAGGCCAATCGCGAAAACAAGGCCCACAAAACCACCGACGGAGATTCCGACGACAAACCAGACAAAGACAAAGACAAACCGGAGGACGCCGACGACAAAAAGGACTCCGACGCCGATAAGGACAAAAAGGACACCGATGCCGACAAAGACAAGGACGCCGACAAAGACAAGGACGCTGACAAGGATAAAGACGCCGATAAAGACAAAGACGCCGACAAGGACAAAGACAAGGATAAGGAAAAACCCACCAAGGACGAAACCCCTGAGGAGGAACCCCCCGCCCGTGCCAAACGTCCGCCCCTTGGCATGGCCGGCGGCCACATGCGCATCATCATCGGTTATGATCCCAAGGAAAAACTCATTTTCTACACCGACTCCTGGGGCCCCGGCCACGAGATGAAAAAGATGAAACTCGAGGAAGCCTGGGCCGTCACCATGGGACTTTTCATCGTCGAACCCTGAGCAATACCAAGCAGCCCTATCCATAGGCCTCGCTGCCACTCTGTTCTCGGATACCCGCGGAGCCGCTTGTGGACCGATACTACTCTTTAACGGGCGCGGCGTTTCCAAGCCCATGATCGGAGGGTCGACATTCTGTCGACGCGTCCTTATAATTTGTTAGAAAAATTGTTGATTTGAGGTCGAGAATGACGAAGCCATGAACTCGGATTTTCTAGCAGCCGTGCATCCACTTCTGCGGGAAGTCGCATTGGGACCTGCAGGCACTTGCGCCACAATTGAATTAAGCTCTGATAGCAGGAGGTGGGTTCAGTTTATGGATCAGACCATCAACGCTGCCTACCCTTTCGATATTGACCCTGAAACCAGACTGCCAGCACTTCTTAAACGACCAGTGATCATAGACGTCTCGTCCTTTTTGCCGGGCACCTTTTTAACGTTGGCCGTTAAAGACATTTCCGACAGAGCAGTTGTTGAATGGGTGGAGGATTACTTTGTCGACGTGTTGGGCTGTGAGCGCGGCGAACTGGCGATAGATACTCGGATTGAGCATCTATGAATTACTGGAGCACACGAGACCAAATAATGCGCCACCCAACTCGATGGGCTGATGTGTTATACTTGCCATGGTCTAACTCCAACGTTTCCTCTGTGTTCAAGACATCACCCGGCCCATCCGGAGAGGGAGCTTGGGCCTTCGCCATAAAAGCATGAAACGCGCAGCTCAAATTCTGAATTTGATCCCCTCCCTCATTTCGTTCGCGGTAGCCGGCCTGACGACGTTGTTCTGGATTGCGCACCTCCATAGTTATCCAGGCGTAATGCCTCGGAATGAGGGTCCTTACACAATGAGCTCCAATTTTTTCCGGAAAGCGGGATGCTGGTCACGATCATCCTGATATCCTTAGCGGTTGGAGTTTCGCTCCTGCTCCGGCGACTTCATTGGCGGCGAAAGTTGCGTGATGAATAATACATGAGTCAAATATTCAAAATCGAACAACACCCTTCATCCAACGGCGGGCAACGCTCCGACTTTTAACCGCGTTGGCCTTCTTCCCAACCCCCAACCCCCAACCGCTCCCCCAATGTCTTGAAAAACCGGTGGAGTGCCGGGCGGGCTTGTGATATTGCGGAGGGGTATGAAGAAAATTACCCCCAGTTTGTTCAGATTGGCCGCGGCTGCCGTGTTGGCGGCGGGCTGCATGAGTTTCACCAGTTGCACCGCCACGCGCCCGACGGCGAAAAATGGAACCTCCGATTCCTTCGACCCTCCGGCGCTCCGGCCCAAAAATCCCTCGGCCGTGGTGGTGAAAGTCTCCACCCGCGCCCAACGCGTCTATGTCGTTGAAAACGGCCGTGTTCTGCTCGCCACTCCCTGCTCGGTCGGCACCGGCGGATTGACCGGCCAGGGCAACTACCGCATCAACTACAAAAACGCCACCAAGCGCCGCATCAGCCAACCGGATGCCGGCTATCCCATGCCTTACTGGATGGAATGGAAATCCGCCTACGGAATGCATTGGGGCTTCGTGAAACCCTACCCCTGCACCCACGGCTGCATCCGCCTGCCCATGAAATCGGCCGCCAAAATCTTCGCGATGACCAAAGTCGGCACCCCTTTGCTGATCCAGCCCTCCCATCCCGAGGACGCCACCGTGGGCAGGTCCCTGCCCGTGCTGGATGACGGCCCACTGCCCAACCCTCCCAAATCCTACCTGTTGAGCGCCAAGTTCTTCCAGGACGCGCAGTATAAAGGAAAAATGTTTGTCGATTGATCAGGCAGACGGCGAAAGCCGTCCGGACCGCTCAATGAACCGGAGGTCCCGGCCGGGTTTTCGGACCCGGTCCGGGATTTCCCATTCAAATTCCACTCTCCCTTTTCCTCGCCCGCTTCTCTGATCGACCCCGAGACCACGTGGCCCCGGGACCGCTTCGCTTTCAGTTTCCCGTTTCGTGATTCCTGCTTCCCGTTTTTCCGAAAAAACCATGTCCGCTCCCCCCGTCGTCCCCGCCAAGCCCCGCAAAGTCAACGTCCGCACGCCGGAGGTCATGGCGCGCGTGCAGGCGGAGGTGGAAACACACTACCGCTCGACCATCGTGGAACGGCTGCGCAGCGCGGGCGGCGTGATCACGGTGGGGAACACCACCATCCGCCTCGCCCGGCAATTTGGATTTTGTTATGGAGTCGAGCGCGCCATCGACCTGGCCTACGCGGCCAGGAAGGTCTTCGGCGACCGGCGGCTCTATCTTTTAGGCGAAATCATCCATAACCCGGAAGTGAACCGGCAGTTGAGCGACATGAATATCCTCATGCTGCACAACCCGCCCACCGAGGATGAATTCGCGGATCTGCGGCCGGATGATATTGTTATTATCCCGGCCTTCGGCGCGACCACCGCCGTCATGCAGCGCCTGGCGGACCGGGGCTGCGGCACGGTGGACACCACCTGCG